>NZ_WBKS01000129.1:0-17129 GCF_008868145.1 Micromonospora sp. AMSO1212t | reverse complement strand
CCAGCCGGCCCCGGCCGCTCCGGCCCGTCCCGCCCCGCCCGCCTATCCAGGCCCCGCCCCTGCCCGTTCGACCACGCCACCACCGATCGAACCGGCGGAGCGACCCGCCGGTCCGGAAGCACAGGCCGTGCGACGGTCCGCCGTCGAGCCGCAGGCGGGTACGCCCGGCCGTCCCGGGGCCGACGCGGACCGCGGCTCCGTGCCAGCCACCGGCACCCGACCTACGCCGGACACGGACGCCGGCCGTCCCGGAGCCGACGCGGCCGCCCGGCCCACGCAGGCGACGGACCGGCCCGAAGCCGACGGGAACACTCGGCCGGCGCAGAGCACGGACCGTCCCGGGGCCGACGCGACCACCCGGCCCACACAGGCGACGAACCGGCCCGAAGCGGACCGGGACGCTCGGCCGGCGCAGAACACGGACCGTCCCGGAGCGGACCGGGACGCTCGGCCGGCGCAGAACACGGACCGTCCCGGAGCGGACCGGGACGCTCGGCCGGCGCAGAACACGGACCGTCCCGGAGCGGACGCGACCACCGACCGGAGCGACGAGCCGTCGGAGAACGGCCGCTCGGCGGAGAAGGCACCTCCGCCCTCCCCCGGCGCCGAGGCATGGTTCCGGCCGGCCCAACCCTCCCAGCCGACGGGAACCCCGGAACCGTCGGAGATCTTGGACGATTCCGGCCCCTCCGGGGGCCGTTTCGTACCAAGATCTCTCCCCGGCCACGACTCGATCGAGCGGTCGGATGGGGACCGCGGCGTGCCGCCGTCCGTCGGGACCTCGGCGGCTCCCCTCGGCGCGCCGCTGCCAACCATGCGCACCGTCGACGACGACGCCGCAGCCGTGGCGGAGGCTCCGCAAGCCGTGGCAGAGGCGCCCGGCGTGACGGAGGCGCCGGGACTCGACGGCGCCATCACAAGCGGCACGTCGACCCTGCCGAACGCCGGCATCACAAGCGGAACGCCGACCGTGCCGAACACCGGCACCGTCCCCGCCACGGATCCGGACACACCCGCACCCGCACCCGCCAGCTCCGGCGGACCCGCAAGCACCCTCGACACACCGCCGACACCGACACCGACACCGGCACCGGCAGCCGCGCCAGTCGTCCCCGCGTCCGCCGACGGCGCATCGGCCGGTGCTGCGACGACCACCGGCTCGCCGTCCGCATCCGTCGGCACGCCGATCATCCCGGCGGCCGAGCGGACGACGGCAGAGGCCGACACCCCCGCAACCGAACCCGACAGGTCGGCCGCTGATCCCGTACCGCAGGTCGCGGTGGCGGCGGCACCCGGCCTGCCCGGCCCCGGTCCGGAGCGCACTCCGCACGATGTCGTCTCCTTCGGCACCGCCGATGTCCGGCAGGACAGCGCGGCACCGCAGACCACCGCCGCCGAGCCGGCACTGGAGAGCCTCACCGAGGACACGGCCGAGGAACCGACTGCGATCGACGGCACCGCCGATGCCGACCGCACCGGGTCCACACCGCCCGCTCCCCAGCAGGCCGGCACAACGGCCGGCGCCGACGACGCCACGGCCGCGCAGGCTGCGCCCACCGCTGACGGGATCGCCAGCACACCCGCGGAGCATGTCAGCACCGCAACCGACACCGAGGGCGGCGGCACCACTCCCGGCGAACAGCCGCTCGTCGGCACTCCTCCGACCGGCACCGACCACAGCGACACCGTCGACGACGGACCAGGGAGCGCCCACCACCAAGACCAAGACCACGACCACGCCACGCCCGCGCGACAGGGACAGCCGCAGGCGCCGGCCCACACCGACAACGGCGAACCAACCCCGACCGGCACCGACGACGCGCAGGATCCGCGTACCCCCGAAGCCGGAACCGACGACGACGCGGAACCGGCGGCGGACGCCGAGCCGCCGCCTCCGGTCGACCCGGAGCAGGCCCTCGCCGCGGTCGGCTGGGAACTCGATCCGCGTACGCTGCGCGAGCAGGCCCCGGACCCGGCGCAGTTGCGGGTCATCCGGGACGGGCTGACCGGCAAGCTGGACACCACGCTCGACAACCGCAGCCGGGCCCGGCTGCTCAGCCTGCGCGCCGTGGCGTCCCGGATCCTCGGCGACCTCGATGACGCGCTCGGGGACGCGCGGCTGGCCGTCACGTACGCGGAGGCCACCGGCGAGTTCCGGCGGACCGCGCTGGCCCGCGCACGTCTCGCCGAGGCGCTGCGGTGGCGGGGTGACCACGCGGAGGCCGACCGGATCTTCGCCGAGGCGAACTCGCCGGAGCTGCCGGACCGGCTGCGCGCGCTGCTGCACGAGCACGCCGGGCGGTGCTGCTACGACCAGGGGCGGCTGACCGAGGCGTGCCTGCACTTCGAGCGGGCGCTGGACCTGCGTCACGGCGAGGACGCGCAGCTGAACGCCCGGGTCGAGGTCGCGCTGGACGCGGTCGCGGAGCGGGCCGCCGCCGACGGTTTCGGTCCCCCGCCGCGCCGGCCCGAGGAGGTGCTCGGCACCCCGCGTCCGCCGGTGGCGACGTTCGACGAGGAGCAGCGGCTCTGGGGGTACGCGGACGCCGACGGCGAGATGGTCATCGCGCACCGGTACGCCGAGGCGCAGCCGTTCCACGAGGGACTGGCCTGGGTACGGCGGCCGGAGGCGTCCCGGTGGGCGCTCATCGACACGTCCGGCGCGGCGCTGATCGAGGCGAACAACGGCTACCGGTCGGTGGTGCCCTTCTCGGAAGGGCTTTCCTGGGTGTCGATGGACGGCAAGGGCCGGTGGATGGCGGTCGACCGGATGAACATCGTGAAGATCCCGCCCGGGTACGAGGAGGCCCGGCCGTTCCGCAACGGCCTGGCGGCGGTACGGCAGAACGGCGGCTGGGGCGCGGTGGACCTCACCGGCGAGGTGGTGGTGCCGACCCGCTACCACCGTCTCGGCACGGTGCTCGCGGACGGGCGGGAGGTCGACGGTTTCACCGCCGACGGACTGGCAGTGGTCGAGCTGGCCGGCCGCCGGGGCGTGGTGGACCGGACCGGCCGGGTGATGGTGACGCCGGCGTACCCGACGGTGGTGGTGCATCCGGTGGCGTTCCTGGTCGCCACCGAGTCGGGCCGGTGGGGCGCGCTGGACCGGCGCGGCGAGCCGCTCATCGACCCGGTGCACCCGGGCCGCGCGGCGGTGGTCGCGGAGATCGACCGGTTGCTCGCCGACGCCAGCCCGGTGCTCTGACCCGCGCCCGCCACGCCACCCGGACCGGCACGCCACCGGACCGGCGGGCGACCTCGCGCCGGCCCGCTCACGCCGCCGGCGGAGGGCCGAGCAGTTCGATGCCGTTGCGGGCGGCGGCGTGCCCGAGCGCGGCCGGGTCGATCGGCGCCGGGTCGGGCAGCCGGCGGTGCGGCGCCGGTACGCCGGCTTCGGCGGCGAACCGCTCGAACCCGGCCGGCGTGGTGATCTGGAGCGCGCGCAACGGCTCGTCCGGACCGACCACGAAGGTGTGCGCCAGGCCCACCGGCAGCAGGACGAAGTCACCGGGACCCGCGGTGAGCGTGTCGCCGTCGCAGTGGAACCGAGCGGTGCCGGAGAGCAGGTAGAACATCTCGTCCTCGACCTGGTGGCGGTGCAGTGGCGGGGCGAAGCCGGGCGGGTTCACGAACTCGGCGACGGTGAGGCGGTCCCGGGTGTGCCGGCCCCCGGCTTTCAGCGTGCACAGGTTGCCGAGGAACCAGTACGCCTCGCCGTCGTCGGGGCCGAGCAGGTAGGGGCGGACGGACATGGCGGCCTCCAATTTCAGTGAACCTGAGAATATTCGATAGCCAGGAGTCTAGTGAATAGATTGTTAGTATCGCGAGGTCATGGCTGGAGTCAAGGACGGCAAGCCGACGCGCCCCTACCGCTCGGCGGTGCGTGAGGAGAGCGCCCGGCGTACCCGGCAGGCGGTGGTGCGGGCTGCGACCGACCTGTTCGTGACGCGCGGCTACGCGGCGACGTCGCTGGCCGACGTGGCCGCCGAGGCGGGCGTCGCCCGGCCCACCGTGTTCGCCGCGTTCGGCTCCAAGGGCGCCCTGCTGCGCCAGGTGCTCGACGAGGCGCTCGCCGGTGACGACGAGCCGGTGCCGGTGGCGCGCCGCCCGTGGTTCCAGCCCGTCTGGGAGGCACCCGACCAGGGCGCGGTGCTCGACGCGTACGCCGGGGTCTGCACGCTGATCGGCCACCGTGCGGCCGGCGCCTTCGAGACGGTGCGCCGCGCGGCGGACGAGGCGCCCGAGGTGGCCGACCTGTGGGAGACGCTGCTGCGCAACCGTCGCGCGGGCGCCGCCATGGTGGTCGACCGGCTGCTCACCCTGGACGGCCCGCTGCGGCCGGGCGCCGGCGTCGAGCGCGCGGTCGACGCGCTGTGGTTCTACAACGACCCGGCGCACTACGCGGCGCTGGTGCAACGGTGCGGGTGGGCGGAGGAGAGCTTCCGGCAGTGGCTCGCCGCCCGGATGCGAGACGCGCTGGCGGGGTGAGCGCCGGACGGCGTCCGGGACCGGGCGGGTCTAGGGTCGGGAGCATGGAATTCCGTCACCTGGGCCGTTCCGGCCTGATGGTCAGCGAGATCTCGTACGGCAACTGGATCACCCACGGCTCGCAGGTCGAGGAGGACGCGGCCGTCGCATGCGTCCGCGCCGCCCTCGACAGCGGCATCACCACCTTCGACACCGCCGACGTGTACGCGGGCACCCGCGCCGAGTCGGTGCTCGGCCGCGCGCTCAAGGGCGAGCGTCGCGAAGGGCTGGAGATCTTCACCAAGGTCTACTGGCCGACCGGTCCCGGCCGCAACGACCGGGGTCTGTCCCGCAAGCACATCATGGAGTCGATCGACGGCTCGCTGCGCCGCCTGCAGACCGACCACGTGGACCTCTACCAGGCCCACCGCTACGACTACAGCACGCCGCTGGAGGAGACGATGGAGGCCTTCGCCGACGTCGTACGCTCCGGCAAGGCGCACTACATCGGCGTCTCCGAGTGGAAGGCGTCCCAGCTGCGCGAGGCGCACGCGCTCGCCCGCGAGCTGCGCATCCCGCTGATCTCGAACCAGCCGCAGTACTCGATGCTGTGGCGGGTCATCGAGACCGAGGTGATCCCCACCAGCGAGGAACTGGGCATCGGCCAGATCGTCTGGTCGCCGATGGCCCAGGGCGTGCTGTCCGGCAAGTACCTGCCGGGCCAGCCGCCGCCGGCCGGCTCCCGCGCCACCGACGAGAAGTCCGGCGCCGGGTTCATCGCCCGGTTCATGACCGACGACGTGCTGACCCGGGTCCAGCGACTCAAGCCGCTGGCCGAGCAGGCCGGGCTGACCATGCCGCAGCTCGCCGTCGCCTGGGTGCTCCAGAACCCGAACGTCTCCTCGGCGATCGTCGGCGCGTCCCGGCCGGAGCAGGTGCACGACAACGTGAAGGCGGCGGGCGTGAAGCTCGACGCCGACCTGCTCAAGGCGATCGACGAGATCGTCGAGCCGGTCACCGAGCGGGACGCGGCGAAGACCGAGAGCCCGGCTCAGCGCCCGTGACATCGCGTCGTTCCCGGGCCGGCTCGCACCGGCCCGGGAGCGACCGGGTGGCTACTCCCAGAAGCGGATCAGGGCGTAGCCGATCTGGTACAGCTCGCGCGGCAGGCCGAGCGCGTCGCCGACGGCGAAGACCGCGCCGAAGAACACCCGGTTGATCTGCGGGCTCCACAGCAGCGCGAACAGCAGGATGAAGCCGTACGGGGCGAACAGGTCGTACATCCGCCGGTAGGCGGGGCTGAGCCAGGGCTGGAGCATGTTGCCGCCGTCCAGGCCCGGCACCGGCAGCAGGTTGAGCACGCTGGCGGTGAGCTGGAGGAACGCGAGCAGTCCGACGCCGGCCCAGAACTCCAGCGGCCCGCCCAGCTCCGGCCCCCACGCCACGGCTGCCACCAGCGTCAGCGTGAACAGCACGTTCGTGGCCGGCCCGGCCAGGCTGACGAGCGTGTGCCGCAGCCGGCCGGGGATGGCGTGCCGGTCCACCCAGACCGCGCCGCCGGGCAGGCCGATGCCACCGAGCAGCACCACGACCACCGGCAGCACGATCGACAGCAGCGGGCTGGTGTACTTCAGCGGGTTGAGCGTGAGGTAACCCCGGTGCGCGATGTCCCGGTCACCGGACCGGTACGCGACCACGGCGTGCGCGTACTCGTGCAGGCACAGCGAGACCAGCCAGCCGGAGACGACGAAGAGGAACACGTCGAAGCCGACGTTGCCGTACCGGTTCCAGGTCATCACCCCGGAAACGACGAAGAGCGCCACCAGGGCCAGGAAGATCGGGCTCGGCCGGAACGCCGCCCGGGGCACGCCGAGGATCAGCGGCTCGCCCGGGCGGTCGTAGCCGGTCATTCGGCCGGGGGTTGCAGGCTCATCCGGTAGTCCACCCGGTCGTCCTCGACCAGCACGACGGTGGTGACGCCGGATGCCGCGAGCTCCCGCCATGCCTGGCCGATCCACGACTCGGCGTCCGCCTGGCTCGGGAACGACTCTTCCGGCCCGTCGGCCGGGTCGCCGTTCGTGCCCTCGTACCGCCAGCTCCACGCCATGCCGCGTCTCCCCTCGCCGCCGTCGTCCCGTGGGACGCCAAACCTCCGCAAGCCTAGTCGGCCCCGCCGACGACGGCCCGCCACCACGTGGATCATGCCCACCACCACCGCGGCCCGCACCGTCGATCTTGCGGTTTCCGCCCCGGCAGAGCGGTCATTCCCGGCATCCCGAGGGCCGCAACTGCAAGATCAACGGTCCCGGGGCGGTTAGTGCAAGATCGACGGGGCAGGCGGGTGGGGAACGCGGTCTGTCACCGGAAGGTCATTTTCGGCTACCCTGGGCGGACCGTCGGGGATCGACGGTCGTCGGCTGGGGGAGGCCGCGATGCGCCGTGCGATGAGCTTCCTGGTCGCCGCGATGGTCGCGAGCGCCGCCCTGACCGGCTGCGCCGGCGCCGGCGGGCTTGACGGCGACCTCACCGACGACTGGGCCGTGATGGCCGCACCCGGGCCGTTCACTCCGGCCGCGGGGGTCTGCCAGGTCGCCGACTTCACACCGAGCGTCGGCCTGGCCGCGTACGCGCCGGTCGGCTGCGAGTTGCCGCACCGGGTGGAGACCGTGCACGTCGGGGCGTTCACCGCCGACCGGCCCACCCCGCCGCCGCTCACCTCACCCGAGCTGCGTACCGCGTTCGCCGACTGCGACAAGCGGGCCGCCGGGTACGTGGGTGACGACTGGCGTGCCGGGCGGCTCCGGCTGGCAGTGGCGGTGCCGACAGGTGCCGGGTGGACGGCCGGCTCCCGCTGGTACCGGTGCGACCTGACCGAGCTGACAACGGTCGAGGCTGCGGCCACCGTGGTCACCCGTACGGGCAGCCTGCGCGACGCGCTCAAGCCGCCGTCCCCGCTCCGGCTCGGCTGCCAGCGCACCGGCCGGGACGCGGGCCGCGTGCAGCGGCTCACCCCGGTCGACTGCACGGTGGCGCACGACGCCGAGTTCGTCGGCGTGTGGGCCGCGCCGGACCGCCCGTACCCGAAGAAGCCGGAGGACTGGGTTCCGCTCTACGACGGCTGCTTCGGCGTGATCGCCCGCTACGCCGGTGTACCCGCCGACGCGTTCCTGCGCTACCGCAGCGACGTGGTGGTCCGGCCGCCCGCTGCCGGTCGCTGGGCGGTCGGCGACCGGGGCGTGCGCTGCTACCTGTGGCTCAGCGACCGTACGGTGACCACCTCCCTGAAGGGCGCCGGACCGGCCGCCCTCCCGCGCCGGACGAGGTAGCCGGGCGCACTCGTCACGCCCCCCGCGCCCGGGCCGAGTTCGCTTCGGGTTGACTGTGCTCATGGACCTACCGACCGTCGACCTGCCGGCGCTGCCCCGGCTGCTCGCCGCGCCCGCCCCCGGCTGGGTGGAGACGACAGACGTGATCGTGGTCGGCTCCGGCGTGGCCGGGTTGACCGCCGCGCTGCACCTGCGCGAGGCCGGCCTGCACGTCACGGTGGTCACCAAGGTCGACATGGACGAGGGCTCCACCCGCTGGGCGCAGGGCGGAATCGCCGCCGTGCTGGATCCGGCGGACACCCCGGATGCGCACGCGTACGACACGGAGGTGGCCGGGGTCGGCCTCTGCGACCCGGCGGCGGTCCGCGCGCTCGTGGCCGAGGGGCCGACCCGGCTGCGTGAGCTGATGCGGATCGGGGCGGAGTTCGACCGCAACCCGGACGGGTCACTGATGCTGACCCGGGAGGGCGGCCACCGGGCCGACCGGATCGTGCACGCCGGCGGCGACGCCACCGGCGCGGAGGTGCAGCGGGCGCTGCACGACGCGGTGCGCCGCGACCCGTGGATCCGGCTGGTCGAGCACGCCCTGGTGCTGGACCTGCTGCGCGCTCCCGGCGACGGACCGGGCGGGCTCGGCCCGGCCTGCGGCATCACGCTGCACGTTCTCGGTGAGGGCAGCGAGGACGGCGTCGGCGCGATCCTCGCCCGCGCGGTGGTGCTGGCCACCGGCGGGATGGGGCAGATCTTCGCCGCCACCACCAACCCGGCGGTCTCCACCGGGGACGGGGTGGCGCTGGCGTTGCGCGCGGGCGCGGCGGTCACCGACGTGGAGTTCGTGCAGTTCCACCCGACCGCGCTGATCGTGCCGGCCGGCGGTCCGGGCGCGGGGCTGGCGCAGCAGCCGCTGGTCTCCGAGGCGCTGCGCGGCGAGGGCGCGCACCTGGTCGATGGCGACGGCAAGCGGTTCATGGTCGGTCAGCACGAACTGGCCGAGCTGGCTCCCCGGGACGTGGTCGCCAAGGGCATCCACCGGGTGCTGCTGGCGTCCGGCGCGGACCACGTGTACCTGGACGCCCGGCACCTGGGCGGCGACTTCCTGGCCCGGCGGTTCCCCACCATCGTGGCGTCCTGCCTGGCCATCGGCGTGGACCCGGCGACCGACCTGATCCCGGTCGCGCCCGCCGCGCACTACGCCTCCGGCGGCGTCCGGACCGACCTGCGCGGCCGCACCTCCATCCCCGGCCTGTACGCCTGCGGCGAGGTCGCCTGCACCGGTGTGCACGGCGCCAACCGGCTCGCCAGCAACTCGCTGCTGGAAGGGCTCGTCTTCTCCCGCCGGATCGCCGAGGACATCGCCGCCGGGCTGCCCGAGCAGGCCCGCCCGGCGGAGACCGGTGCCTGGGTGGGCGGGCCGGGCGCGCTGGTGCCGGCGACCGGCACGGCGGAGCTGCAACGGGCGATGACGCGGGGTGCCGGCGTGCTCCGGTCGGCGCAGACGCTGGAAGCCACCGCCGCCACGCTCACGGAGCTGGGCGCGGGGCAGGGCGTGCCGCGTACCGCCGACTGGGAGGCGACGAACCTGCTGACGGTGGCGTCGACGCTGGTCGCGGCCGCGTACGCGCGCCAGGAGACGCGGGGCTGCCACTGGCGGGAGGACTTCCCGACGGCCGACGAGAGGTGGCTGGGCCACCTGGTGGCCGAGGTGGGCACGGACGGCATTGTGGCCGAACGCTGGGAGGAGAAGAACTGATGAGGGAGTCGACGGAGCAGGCGCTGCGCGACGGTGGCCTGGACCCGGAGCGGGTCCGGCAGATCATCCTCGACACGCTGCACGAGGACCTCGGGCCCGACTTCCTCGACGTCACGAGTGTGGCCACCATCCCGGACGAGCAGCACGACACGGCCGATCTGGTGGCGCGCGCCGACGGCGTGGTGGCCGGACTGCCGGTCGCCGCCGCCGTGTTCGAGCTGGTCGGCGAGGTGACCGGCGCGGGGCGTATGGTCGAGGTCTCGTTGGTCGCGCACGACGGGCAGCGGGTGGCGCGCGGCGACGTGCTGGCCACCGTGACCGGGCCGACCCGGCTGCTGCTGACCGCCGAGCGGACGGCGCTGAACCTGCTGTCCCGCATGTCCGGGGTGGCGACGCACACGCGGGCCTGGGCCGACGCGCTGGCCGGCACGAAGGCGATGGTGCTGGACACCCGCAAGACCACGCCGGGGCTGCGCGCGCTGGAGAAGTACGCGGTCCGGGCCGGTGGCGGCACCAACAAGCGGATGGGCCTGTACGACGTCGCCATGATCAAGGACAACCACAAGGTCGCGGCGGGCGGGATCGGCGCCGCGTTCCGCCGGGTCCGGGAGGCGTTCCCCGACGTCGCGGTGCAGGTCGAGGTGGACACGCCGGCCGAGGCGGTGGAGGCGGTCGAGGCGGGGGCGCGGTTCCTGCTGCTGGACAACATGACCCCGGCGCAGCTGCGCGAGGTGGTGGCGTCGGTGGGCGACCGGGCGGAACTGGAGGCCACCGGCGGGCTGACGCTGCCGATGGCCGCCGAGTACGGCGCGACCGGCGTCGACTTCCTCTCGGTCGGCGCGCTCACCCACTCCTCGCCGATCCTGGACATCGCCCTCGACCTGCGCGACGTCTAGGCTGCCGCTGTGCTGCTCTGCATCGACATCGGAAACACGAACACCGTGCTGGCGACCTTCGACGGCGACAAGCTGGTGCATTCGTGGCGGATCAAGACCGACGCCCGTTCCACAGCGGACGAGCTGGGCCTGATGTTCCGCGGACTGCTCGCCGGGGACGCCGTGGAGATCACCGGCGTGGCCGCCTGCTCGACCGTGCCGGCCGCGCTGCGTTCGCTGCGCACCATGCTCGACCGGTACTACGCCGACCTGCCCAGTGTGATCGTCGAGCCGGGTGTGCGGACCGGCGTGCAGCTCGCCATCGACAACCCGAAGGAGGTGGGCGCGGACCGGGTGGTCAACACGCTGGCCGCGTACACGCTCTACGGCGGGCCGTCGATCGTCGTGGACTTCGGCACCACCACCAACTTCGACCTGGTCAGCAGCCGGGGGGAGTTCCTCGGCGGGGCGTTCGCCCCCGGCATCGAGATCTCCTTCGACGCGCTGGCCGCCCGCGCCGCCCAGCTGCGCAAGGTGGAGGCGACCCGCCCGCGTTCGGTGATCGGCAAGAACACAGTCGAGTGCCTCCAGGCCGGGCTCTACTTCGGCTTCGCCGGTCAGGTGGACCGGATCGTCGAGCGGATGTCCGAGGAGCTGGGCGGCGTGAAGGCGGTCATCGCCACCGGCGGCCTGGCGTCGCTGGTGCTCGGCGAGTGCCACACCATCACCCACCACGAGCCGATGATCACGCTGATCGGCCTGCGGATGGTCTACGACCGCAACGTCTGAGGTCAGCGGCGGCGGGCCCGCAGCACGAACGTGCGGTAGGGCAGCTCGACCGTCTCCCGGCCGGCCAGATCGGGGTGGCCGGCGAACAGCTCCGCCAGCTCCGCGTCGACCCGTCGCCGCTCGTCCGCGTCGGCCGTCAGCCAGTACGAGCGGGTGTGCAGCATGCTGACCACCTCGTCCGGCGTGAGCGTGGTGGCGTGCGGGAACTGGCCGACCTCGACGTCGGTGAAGGCGGCGCCGAAGTCCGCGTACCGCTGGGTCACGTCGCCCGCGTTGTCGCCGAGGTGGGCGATCCGGCTCAGCTCCGCCACCCAGCCGACCCGCTCGTCCCGGATGTTCCAGACCGGCGCGAACGTGCCGCCCGGGCGCAGCACGCGGGCCACCTCGGCGTGCGCCCGCTCCCGGTCGAACCAGTGGTAGGCCTGCCCGACCAGTACCGCGTCCGCCGACCCGTCCGGCAGCGGCACCGCCTCGGCGCTGCCGGCGAGCGCCGTCGAGCCCGGCGTGGCGGCGGCCAGTTGCGCCCGCATCCCCGGATCAGGTTCCACCGGTACGACATGAGCCACCTGCCCGGTCAGCGCCAGCAGTCCACGGGTGAGGATCCCGGTGCCGGCGCCGAGGTCCACCACCCGGGCGGCGTCCAGGCCGTCCAGCGCCCAGCGCAGCGCCGCCTCCGGATAGCGGGGACGGAACCGGTCGTACTCGGCCGCGGCCGCGCCGAACGAGAGCGCCGCAGTGGGGTCGGTCATGGCGGGCAGGTTATCCCGTAACGGCCGCCACGGCGCTTGAGTACGCTCATGTGCTGACCCCGCCGATGTTCCCAAGGCTTGAGGAAGCGTGCCGTGACCGAGCAGAACGCCCTGCCCACAGACCCCGCCGACGACCTTCCCGAGCAGATGAAGGTCCGCCGGGAGAAGCGGGACCGGATGCTCGCCGAGGGCGTCGAGCCGTACCCGGTCAGTTTCCCGCGGACCACCACGCTCGCACGGCTGCGCGAGCGCTACGGCGACCTGCCCACCGACACCGCCACCGGCGACCGGGTCTCGGTCACCGGCCGGGTGATCTTCATTCGCAACACCGGCAAGCTCTGCTTCGCGACGCTCCGGGACGGTGACGGCACCGAGGTCCAGGCGATGCTCTCGCTGGACCGGGTCGGCGCCGAGCGCCTCGCCGACTGGAAGCGCCTGGTCGACCTCGGTGACCACGTCGGCGTGACCGGCGAGGTGATCACCAGCCGGCGCGGTGAGCTGTCCGTTCTCGCCGAGGAGTGGGCGGTCACCGCCAAGGCGCTGCGCCCGCTGCCGGTGGCGCACAAGCCGCTCAGCGAGGAGTCCCGGGTCCGCCAGCGCTACGTGGACCTCGTGGTCCGCCCGCAGGCCCGGCAGATGGTGCGCACGCGGGCCACCGCCGTACGCAGTCTGCGCGACACCCTGCACGGGCAGGACTTCATCGAGGTCGAGACCCCGATGCTGCAACTGCTGCACGGCGGCGCCGCGGCACGCCCATTCGTGACCCACAGCAATGCGCTCGACACGGATCTGTATCTGCGAATCGCGCCGGAACTGTTTCTCAAGCGCGCGGTGGTCGGTGGCGTGGACCGCGTCTTCGAGATCAACCGCAACTTCCGTAATGAGGGCATCGACTCTTCGCACTCGCCGGAGTTCGCGATGCTGGAGGCGTACCAGGCGTACGGCGACTACCACACGATGGCCGAGCTGACCCAAAATCTCGTACAGCGGGCCGCGGTGGCGGTCGCCGGCTCGACCGTGGTGACCCACGCCGACGGGCGTGAGTTCGATCTGGGCGGCGAGTGGCGGTCGGTGACGCTGTTCGGTGTTCTTTCCGAAGCGCTCGGTGAGGAGGTCACCGTCCGCACCGAAAGGGCGCGCCTGGTCGAGTACGCGGACAAGGTCGGTCTCTCCGTCGACCCGAAGTGGGGACCGGGCAAGCTGGCCGAGGAGTTGTTCGAGGAACTGGTCGTGCCGTCCCTTCAGGCGCCGACGTTCGTCATGGACTACCCGGAGGAGACCAGCCCGCTGACCCGGGCTCACCGCAGCGAGCCGGGACTGGCCGAGAAGTGGGACCTCTACGTGCTCGGATTCGAGCTGGGCACCGCGTACTCGGAGCTGGTCGACCCGGTCGTGCAGCGGGAGCGGCTGGTGGCCCAGGCGCAGCTCGCGGCGCGCGGCGACGACGAGGCGATGCGGCTGGACGAGGACTTTCTCCGAGCGATGGAGTATGGAATGCCGCCGTCCGGCGGCATGGGAATGGGAATCGACCGGCTGCTGATGGCGCTGACGGGACTCGGAATTCGGGAAACGATCCTGTTCCCGTTGGTCCGGCCCGAGTAGGCGCTCCCCGCAAGCCTTCTCCGGCTCGTTACCCCGTCCTATTGACGGAACAAGCGCCGGACGGGTTATTGTGCTCGGTGTATTGCAGGAGTACAACCCTGCTCGAAAGGAATGTGGGACGTGGCCAAGCAGATCATTCACAAGCTGGTCGATGACCTGGACGGCGGGGACGCTGACGAGACCGTCAAGTTCGCGCTCGACGGCGTGCAGTACGAGATCGACCTCTCCGCTTCCAACGCCGGGAAATTGCGCGACGTATTCGCGCCGTACATCGCGAACGGAACGAAGGTCGGTCGCGGGGGTGTGGTCGTGGGTGGCCGGGCCGCTCGTGGCCGGGGCGGCGCGACCGCCGACCGGGAGCAGAACCGGGCCATCCGCGAGTGGGCCAAGAAGGCCGGCAAGGACATCTCCGACCGGGGCCGGATCCCGCAGGAGATCGTGGACGAGTACCACGCGAAGGCGGGGCACTGACCCCACCCTCGTCACGGGCGACGCCGACGCCGGACCGGAGTGCGACTCCGGGCCGGCGTCGCCGTTTCCGAACCGGGGTCCCTGTTGCGCCCCGCCGTCCCCGGCGGTGCCGGATGTCCGGTCCGGCCCACCGCGCGCGGGCGCGGCGCCGCCGGGGAAGAAATCCCCGCCCAGGGTGGTTGTCCACAGGCGGTGGAGACTTCATCCACAGGCTGTGGACGACCCGGCGGACGCATCGGTGCCGCCTTTGGTCCACTCGACCGGCCGTTCGGGCACCGGTCGAATTTCGCTCTGCGCGTACAGGCAGGGGCCCCGGAACACCTCCTGAGCGTGGACGGTTGTCAGAAACGACGTCGGAACGGTCATTCGCAGGGGCACACGACCTCAGCGGAGACGGTCCGCGGCGATAGAGTAAGGAGGCACGGACGCCCGTCCCGGACGTCCGCGCACCGGCCCCGCCGAGATCTGACCATCAAGGCGCACGGCACGTGAGGAGCACGAGGGCATGTTCGAGCGGTTCACCGACCGAGCGCGACGGGTTGTCGTCCTGGCCCAAGAAGAGGCCCGGATGCTCAACCACAACTACATCGGTACGGAACACATCCTGCTGGGCCTGATCCACGAGGGTGAGGGTGTCGCGGCAAAGGCCCTGGAGAGCCTCGGCATCTCCCTGGAGGGCGTGCGTCAGCAGGTCGAGGAGATCATCGGCCAGGGCCAGCAGGCGCCGAGCGGGCACATCCCGTTCACGCCGCGGGCCAAGAAGGTGCTGGAGCTGTCGCTGCGCGAGGCGCTGCAGCTCGGCCACAACTACATCGGCACCGAGCACATCCTGCTCGGCCTGATCCGCGAGGGCGAGGGCGTCGCCGCCCAGGTCCTGGTGAAGCTCGGCGCAGATCTGAACCGGGTGCGCCAGCAGGTCATCCAGCTGCTCTCCGGCTACCAGGGCAAGGAGCCGGCCGCCGCCGGTGCCGCGCCGGGTGAGGCCGCGCCGTCGACCAGCCTCGTGCTGGACCAGTTCGGCCGCAACCTGACCCAGGCCGCCCGCGAGGGCAAGCTCGACCCGGTCATCGGGCGCGAGAAGGAGATCGAGCGGGTCATGCAGGTGCTGTCCCGCCGCACCAAGAACAACCCGGTGCTGATCGGCGAGCCCGGCGTCGGCAAGACCGCCGTGGTGGAGGGCCTGTCCCAGAAGATCATCAAGGGCGAGGTGCCCGAGACGCTGAAGGACAAGCAGCTCTACACCCTCGACCTCGGTGCCCTGGTCGCCGGTTCCCGCTACCGCGGTGACTTCGAGGAGCGCCTGAAGAAGGTGCTCAAGGAGATCCGCACCCGCGGCGACATCATCCTGTTCATCGACGAGATCCACACCCTCGTCGGTGCGGGCGCGGCCGAGGGCGCGATCGACGCCGCCAGCATCCTCAAGCCGATGCTGGCCCGTGGCGAGCTGCAGACCATCGGCGCCACCACGCTCGACGAGTACCGCAAGCACCTGGAGAAGGACGCCGCTCTGGAGCGTCGTTTCCAGCCGATCCAGGTGGGTGAGCCGTCGCTGGCCCACACCATCGAGATCCTCAAGGGCCTGCGGGACCGCTACGAGGCCCACCACCGCGTCTCCATCACCGACGCCGCCCTGGTCGCCGCCGCGACGCTCGCCGACCGGTACATCTCCGACCGGTTCCTGCCGGACAAGGCGATCGACCTGATCGACGAGGCCGGCGCCCGGATGCGGATCCGCCGGATGACCGCGCCGCCGGACCTGCGCGACTTCGACGAGCGCATCGCCCAGGTGCGCCGCGACAAGGAGTCCGCGATCGACGCGCAGGACTTCGAGCGGGCCGCCCAGCTGCGCGACACCGAGAAGCAGCTGCTGGGGCAGAAGGCGCAGCGGGAGAAGGAGTGGAAGGCCGGTGACCTGGACGTCGTCAGCGAGGTCGACGACGAGCAGATCGCCGAGGTGCTCGGCAACTGGACCGGCATCCCGGTCTACAAGCTGACCGAGGAGGAGACCTCGCGCCTGCTGCGCATGGAGGACGAGCTGCACAAGCGCGTCATCGGCCAGGAGGACGCGGTCAAGGCGGTCTCGAAGGCGATCCGGCGTACCCGGGCCGGCCTGAAGGACCCGAAGCGCCCCTCCGGCTCGTTCATCTTCGCCGGCCCGTCCGGCGTCGGTAAGACCGAGCTGTCCAAGGCGCTCGCCGAGTTCCTGTTCGGCAGCGAGGACGCCCTCATCCAGCTCGACATGTCGGAGTTCCACGACCGGTACACGGTGTCCCGGCTCGTCGGTGCCCCTCCCGGCTACGTCGGCTACGACGAGGGCGGGCAGCTGACCGAGAAGGTGCGTCGCCGGCCGTTCTCGGTGGTCCTCTTCGACGAGATCGAGAAGGCCCACCCGGACGTGTTCAACACGCTCCTCCAGATCCTGGAGGACGGGCGCCTCACCGACGGCCAGGGCCGGATCGTGGACTTCAAGAACACGGTCATCATCCTGACCACCAACCTCGGTACGCGCGACGTCGCCAAGGCGGTGTCGCTGGGCTTCCAGGCCTCTGAGGACTCCGAGTCGAACTACGACCGGATGAAGCAGAAGGTCAACGACGAGCTCAAGCAGCACTTCCGGCCCGAGTTCCTGAACCGGATCGACGACACCATCGTCTTCCACCAGCTGCGCGAGATCGAGATCCTCTCGATCGTGGACATCATGATCCAGCGGATCGAGGGCCAGCTGAGGAACAAGGACATGGGTCTGGAGCTGACCGACAACGCCAAGAAGTACCTGGCGAAGAAGGGCTTCGACCCGGTGCTGGGCGCGCGGCCGCTGCGTCGCACGATCCAGCGCGACATCGAGGACAACCTGTCCGAGCGGATCCTGTTCAACGAGCTGACCCCGGGTCAGATCGTGGTCGTGGACTGCGAGGGCGACCCGGAGGACATCGACAAGTCCAAGCTCGTCTTCCGGGGCGCGGACCGGCCGGACGCCGTGCCGGACGCGGTCCCGGCGGACCTCGGCGGCACCGCCGCCACCGGGGCGGACGACGCCGCATAGCTAGAGCACCGAGGGCGACGGCCCCGGTAGGCGAAAGCCACCGGGGCCGTCGCCTTT
>NZ_WBKS01000128.1:0-17695 GCF_008868145.1 Micromonospora sp. AMSO1212t | reverse complement strand
GTGTGCCGTACACGTCGTGCCGGGTGCCGGGCAAGGTGGTGATCAACCTGGCCCGGTGGCGGACCTCGGCGCCGCACCTGGTCGCCGCCGGGATGCCGCTGGACGACTACCGGCTCTACGTGGTCAACCACGAGGTGGGCCACCAGCTCGGGCACCGGCACGAGGGGTGCCCGGGCGCGGGCCGGCCGGCGCCGGTGATGCAGCAGCAGACGCTGTTCCTCAAGGGCTGCCGGCCGAACCCGTGGCCCTACGTGGGCGGGAAGCGGTACACCGGGCCGGCCCTCTGAGCGCCGGTTTGTGAAGAACATTCGCGGCATAGGCGGCAAAAGCAGCTAAATGCCCGAATTGCATGGCACGCTGAGGTCATGACGTCGTCGTCCCCTTACGACAACACCGCCGCGCCGCCACCCGAGCGTCCCACCCTGCGCCGGATGCGGCGGCGCCGTCGCCGCTCGGTGCTGCTGCTGGCGATGCTGCTCGCGGCCGTCAGCGGCGCGGTCGGCATCACCCGGCTGAACGCGCCGTCGTCCGGGCACGGCGTGACGTCGCTCGCCGCCGAACCGTCGCTGGCGCGCGGCGCCGCCGAGGCCGACGTGCCGGCCCCCGCGCCGACCGGCTATCCCACCGCCGGCCCCGGCACGTTCGCGGTGGCCCGGGGCCGCTCTCCGGTACGCGGACAGGAGGGCCCGCTGCGCCGCTACCGGGTCGAGGTCGAGCAGGACACGGGGCAGCACGCCGACGAGTTCGCCGCCACCGTGGACGCGGTGCTGGGCGACCCGCGCAGCTGGATCGCGTCCGGGGACCTGCGGGTGCAGCGGGTGCCGGAGGCGGCGGCGGCCGACTTCACCGTCTACCTCGCAACCCCGGTCACCTCGGAGCGGATGTGCGCCGAAGGCGGCCTGCGCACCGACCGGTACACCTCCTGCCGGCTGCCCGGCCGGGTCGTGCTCAACCTGGCCCGGTGGATGACTGCGGTGCCCGACTACGGCGCTCCGCTGGAGGTCTACCGCACGTACGTGATCAACCACGAGGTCGGGCACGAGTTCGGGGAGCTGCACCAGGCGTGCCCCGAGCCCGGCGCGCCCGCCCCGGTGATGCAGCAGCAGACGTACGGGCTGGACGGCTGCCTGCCCAACGCCTGGCCGTACGTCGGCGGGATGCGGTACTCCGGCGAGCCCACCGACGGCGTCTGAGTTATTCCCGGTCCCGCAGTTCGGGCCGAGTGTCCCTCATCATGGCCGATCCCCGCCCCGGCGAGCGACAATGGCGCGGTCACACCGCCGATCCCGGGGAGTCCACCGTGTCGTTGCCCCCGCTCGTCGAACCCGCCGCCGAGCTGACCGTAGACGAGATCCGCCGCTACTCGCGCCACCTGATCATCCCGGACGTCGGGGTTGAGGGGCAGAAGCGGCTGAAGAACGCCCGGGTGCTCTGTGTCGGCGCCGGTGGCCTCGGCTCGCCGGCCCTGCTCTACCTCGCCGCGGCCGGTGTCGGCACGCTCGGCATCATCGACTTCGACACCGTCGACGAGTCGAACCTCCAGCGCCAGGTCATCCACGGCGTCTCCGACGTGGGCCGCTCCAAGGCCGAGTCCGCCGCGGCGTCGATCCGCGAGATCAACCCGCTGGTCAACGTGGAGATCCACAACACCGCGCTGGACCGGGAGAACGTCCGGGACATCTTCTCCCGGTACGACCTGATCGTCGACGGCACCGACAACTTCGCCACCCGGTACATGGTCAACGACGCGGCGGTGCTGCTCGGCAAGCCGTACGTCTGGGGTTCGATCTACCGCTTCGACGGCCAGGCGTCGGTGTTCTGGGCCGAACACGGCCCCTGCTACCGCTGCCTCTACCCGGAGCCGCCGCCGCCCGGCATGGTCCCGTCCTGCGCCGAGGGCGGCGTGCTCGGCGTGCTCTGCGCGTCGATCGGGTCGATCCAGGTCAACGAGGCGATCAAGTTGCTCGCCGGCATCGGTGAGCCGCTCGTCGGCCGGCTGATGGTCTACGACGCCCTGGAGATGAGCTACCGCAAGATCAAGGTCCGCAAGGACCCGAACTGCGTGCTCTGCGGCGAGAACCCGACCCTCACCGACCTGATGGAGGACTACGAGGACTTCTGCGGCGCGGTCTCCGACGAGGCGCAGGAGGCGGTGGTCGACTCGACCATCACCGCGCTGGAGCTGAAGGACTGGCAGGACTCCGGCAAGGACGTCTTCCTGGTCGACGTGCGCGAGCCCGCCGAGTACGAGATCGTCCGGATTCCCGGCTCGACGCTCATCCCCAAGGGCGAGATCCTGTCCGGCGAGGCGCTGGCGAAGTTCCCGCAGGACCGGCAGATCGTGCTGCACTGCAAGTCCGGCGTCCGCTCCGCCGAGGCGCTCGCCGCGCTGAAGGCGGCGGGTTTCACCGACGCGGTGCACGTCCAGGGCGGCGTGCTCTCCTGGGTCAAGCAGATCGACCCGTCGCTGCCCTCGTACTGAGTCGTGTCGATGGGCCCGCCCGGCGTACCGGGCGGGCCCATCGTGCTTTCCGTACCCCCTGGCATGGGCAAACGCACGGTCGCGCAACCCATCGGCGGATGATCGCAAGGGCCGGTGGGCGGTACCGGCCCTGACCGAGCTACCGAGGCGTAACCTCGGCCGCACCAGTACCGTCAGTGCCGTGGTCGACTTGGACGCGGCGATCGGATTCGTCATCGCTCACGGTGACGCGGTGGACCGTGCCCGCCTCTCCCGGCTGCGCTCCGGCGCTCCGGTGCCGCCGGACGTGCTCGACGCCGCCGAGGCCGGGCAGGCGCCGGGCGGTGGCTGGCCCGCCGTCCTCGACGGCGAGGTCGCCTCGGTCGACGCGACCTGCTTCCGCCTCGCCGAGCTGGACGACCTCGGCGCGCTGGGCCGCCCGGCCGCCCGGCACGCACTGGACTGGCTGGCCGCCCGGCAACTGCCCGACGGCGGCTGGGACGAGGACCCGTCACTGGCCGGGCTCGCCCCCGAGTGGGCCACCCCGGGCGACCCCGAGGCCCGGCTCTACCAGACCGCCAACGCCGGGTTCTGGCTCACGGTGGCCGGACTGGACGCCCGGGCCGCCGGGCCGCTCGACCACCGGGTCGGCGGCGCGTACGCCGGTGTGGTGCAGGCGGCGGCGCAGGCGCTCGCCGCGCAGCTGGCGCCGGACGGAAGCTGGCCGTCCTTCCTGCCCGCCGGCTGGCTCGCCGCCGCGGTGCTGCACCGCCAGCAGATGTACTACGAGTCGGCCCGCATCCAGGCGGTGCTGGCCGACCGGATCCCCCGGATGTCCCCGGCCGACGTGGCCTGGCTGGCCGCCACGCTGCGCCGGGTCGACGTGGGCGAGGAGCAGTGGCTGCTGGTCTCCGCGCGCAGGCGGCTCGCCGAGACCCAGCGCAGCGACGGTGGCTGGGACAGCGACGACGGCCACCAGTTCGACGTGCACACCACGCTGCGGGCGATCCGCGCGTGCCGGCCCAGCGCGCCCGAGGCCCCGGTGTCCGGAGCGCCGTTCGTGGTGCCGCAGGCCGCCGAGTTGCCCGCGCCGCCCGCGGTGCCGGCCCCGCGCCGGCCACCAGCCGCCCCGCCGCCCCCCGACGTGTCTTCTGTCACCGGCCCCGAGCTGTCGCCGGGCGGCGGCCCTGAATCGTCGTCCGGCCCGGGTGTCGGACCCGACCTACCGGCCGGTTCGACCGAGTCGTCGGCCGTTCCGGACGCCGGGCCGGCACCGTGGTCCGCCTGGACGGTGCTGCCCGACCCGGGCGCGGACGACGGCTCGTCCGTGCCCGGGTCCCCGGGGCTGCCTCCGTTCTCGGCGCCCACGACCGCGGGGACCACCGTGTCGCAGCCGGACGGTCCGTCGGCGGACGGGGATCCACTCCAGCTCGCGTAGCCGGTCCTGGGCGGATCAGCGCAGGTGGCCGTCCCCGGTCACCACGTACTTGGTGCTGGTCAGCTCCGGCAGGCCCATCGGGCCGCGCGCGTGCAGCTTCTGCGTCGAGATGCCGATCTCCGCGCCGAAGCCGAACTCGCCACCGTCGGTGAACCGGGTGGACGCGTTGACCATGACCGCGGCGGCGTCCACCCGGGCCACGAACTCCCGGGCCGTGCGCTGCGAGTCGGTGACGATCGCCTCGGTGTGACCGGTGCCGTACCGGCGGATGTGCGCGACCGCCGCGTCCAGCGAGTCGACCACGGCGACCGAGATGTCGGCGGAGAGGTACTCGGTGCCGAAGTCCTCCTCGGTGGCCGGCACCACGGCGTCGGAGTGGGCGGCCACAGCGGGCGTGCCGTGCACCGTCACCCCGGCGTCGGCGAACGCGGCCAGCACCGCCGGCAGGAACTCGTCCGCCACGTCGCGGTGGACCAGCAGCGACTCGGCGGTGTTGCAGGTGGACAGCCGCTGGGTCTTGGCGTTCAGCGTGATCGCCAGGGCCTTGCCGAGGTCGGCGGCGGCGTCCACGTACACGTGGCAGTTGCCCACTCCGGTCTCGATCACCGGCACCGTCGACTCCTCCACGACGGCGCGGATCAGCGACGCGCCGCCGCGCGGGATCAGCACGTCGACCAGGCCGCGGGCGCGCATCAGCTCCTTGACCGAGTCGCGCGTGCTGGAGTCGAGCAGCTGCACCGCGTCCGCCGGCAGCCCGGCGCCGGAGACCGCGTCGCGCAGCACCCCGACCAGCGCGGCGTTGGAGTGCGCGGCCGACGAGGAGCCGCGCAGCAGCGCCGCGTTGCCGGACTTCAGGCAGATCCCGGCGGCGTCGACTGTCACGTTCGGCCGGCCCTCGTAGACGATGCCGACCACCCCGAACGGCACCCGCACCTGGCGCAGTTCCAGGCCGTTCGGCAGCGTCGAGCCGCGTACCACCTCACCAACCGGGTCGGGCAGCGCGGCCATCTGGCGCAACGCGTCGGCGATGGCGGCCACCCGGCCCTCGTCGAGCGCGAGCCGGTCCAGCACGGCCGCGGACAGCCCGGCCTCGCGCCCGGCCGCCAGGTCCGCCGCGTTCGCCGCCAGCACCTCCGGGGTACGCGCCACGAGCGCGTCGGCCATCGCGTGCAGCGCGGCGTCCTTCACGGTACGGGTGGCCGTGGCCAGGGCTTCCGCCGCGTCCCGGGCTCGCCGGGCCTGCTCGACGACGCTCATCGTGCGTACTCCTTCACCGGTGGGGCTCACAGCAGGACGAGGTCGTCGCGGTGGACGACCTCACGTTCGTACGCCGGGCCGAGCGCCGCGGCGAGTTCGGACGTGGAACGGCCGAGCAGGCCGGGCAGTTCCACCGCGTCGTAGTTGACCAGCCCCCGTGCGACCGGCGCGCCGGCGGTGTCGACCAGGTCGACCGGGTCCCCGGCGGTGAACGCGCCGTCGACGGCGGTGATACCCGCGGGCAGCAGCGACTTGCGGCGGCCGACCACCGCCTGCACCGCGCCCGGGTCGAGGTGCAGGCGGCCCCGGGGCGCGGTGGCGTGCGCGAGCCAGAACAGGCGCGCGGCGGGTCGGCGGCTGCTCGGGTGGAAGTACGTGCCGACCGGCTCCCCGGCCAGCGCCGGCGCGGCCAGCGGTGCGGCGGTGAGCACCACCGGGATGCCGAAACCGGTGGCGATCCGGGCCGCCTCGACCTTCGTCACCATGCCGCCGGTGCCCACCCCGGCCCGGCCGGCCCCGCCGATGTCCACGCCCGCGAGGTCGCCCTCGCCGTGCACCTCGGTGATCCGGGTGCTGCCGGGACGGGCCGGGTTGCCGGTCCAGAGCGCGTCGACGTCGGAGAGCAGCACCAGCAGGTCGGCGTCGACGAGCGCGGCGACGAGCGCGGCGAGGCGGTCGTTGTCGCCGAACCGGATCTCCTCGGTGGCCACCGTGTCGTTCTCGTTGACGATCGGCACGGCCCGCAGGTCGAGCAGCTTGCGCAGCGTCCGGTACGCGTTGCGGTAGTGCGCCCGCCGGGTCACGTCGTCGACGGTGAGCAGCACCTGTCCGACGGTGCGGCCGTGCCGGGCGAACGCGGCCGCGTACCGCCCGATGAGCAGGCCCTGGCCGACGCTGGCGGCGGCCTGCTGGGTAGCCAGGTCGCGCGGGCGCCGGGGCAGCCGCAGCGGGGCGAGCCCGGCGGCGATCGCGCCGGAGGAGACCAGCACCACCTCGCGTCCGGAGGTCGCGAGCCCGCCGAGCGTGTCGACGAGCGCGTCGACCCGGGCGTCGTCCAGGCCGCCCGTCGCGGTGGTCAGCGAGGACGAACCGATCTTGACGACGATCCGCCGGGCCGAGGTGACTGCTTCGCGCACCCGACCATTCTGCGCGCTGCGGTCTGTGACGCCGCGGCGCGTTCCCATATCGTGGCAGCTCGTGACACCTGACGAGTACGTCGAGGCGGTGCTGGCGCTGGTCGAGCGGATCCCGCCGGGGCGGGTGATGTCGTACGGGGCGGTGGCCGACGCGCTCGCCGACCGCTCAGGGCGGGCATCGCCGCGGCTGGTCGGCTCGATCATGGCGCGGCACGGAGGCGGCGTGCCGTGGCACCGGGTGGTGAACGCGGCCGGCCGGATGCCGCCGGGGCACGAGCGCAAGGCCCGGGAGCGGCTGCTCGCCGAGGGGTGCCCGCTGCGCGGCGACCGGGTGGACCTGGCGGCGGCGTCCTGGTCGCCGGAGGAGGGGATGTGACCCGGGCCATAACGTGAGTAGCATTCGGCTCCATGACAGCTTCGGGCCTGCCCCGCCGGGTGCACCTCGGGTACGCGCTGGGTTCCCTGGTCACCGGCGCGTTCGGCACCGTGCCCGGGCTGCTCCTGCTGCCGTACCTCACCGACACGCTCGGCGTCGCCGCCGGGCTGGCCGCGCTGCTGGTGCTGCTGCCGAAGGCGTGGGACGTGCTGGTCAACCCGGTCGCCGGGCGGATCTCCGACCGGACCCGCTCCCGCTGGGGCGCGCGCCGGCCGTACCTGCTCGTCGGCGGGCTGGCGCTCGCGGTGCTGTTCGCCTCGATCTTCGCCGCGCCGTTCGCGAACGGCCCGGCCGCCGCCGCGTACGTGGCGCTGGCGTTCCTGGCGACCGCCACCGCGTTCGCCTTCTTCCAGGTGCCCTACGTGGCCATGCCGGCCGAGCTGACCGCCGACCCGGCGGAGCGTACCCGGATGATGACCTGGCGGATCGCGGTGCTGGCGCTGGCCATCCTGGTCTCCGGAGCGGTGGCCCCGGCGGTGGTGGCCGCCGGCGGCGACGGCGTTCCCGGCCACCGGTGGATGGGTCTGTTCGTCGCCGCGCTCATCGTCGCCGGCACCGTCGGCGTCTTCCTCGGCACCCGGTCCGCGCCGACCGGGACGGTGGGGGAGAGCGAGCCGAGCCTGCGCGCCCAGCTCGCGGTCGCCACCGGCAACCGGCCGTTCCGGGTGCTGCTGATCTGCTTCGTGATCCAGTCCGCCGGGGTGGCCACCGTGCTGGCCGGGGTGAAGTACTTCGCCGGCCAGGTGCTGCGCGAGCCGGACAGCGGCCCGACGCTGCTGTTCGCCTGCTTCGTCGCGCCCGCGCTGCTGGTCATGCCGCTCTGGTCCCGGGCCGGCGCCCGGCTGGGCAAGCGGACGTCGCTGGTCGCCGCGTCGCTGATCTTCGCGGCGGGAGCGCTGGCCCTGGTCACCGCGCCCGCTCTGCCCGCCGCCGCGGCCTACGCGGTGGTCGCGGTGATCGGCGTCGGGTACGCGGGCCAGCAGGTGTTCGCGCTGGCCATGCTGCCGGACTGCATCGCGTACGACACCGCGCGCACCGGGCGGCGGCAGGCCGGGGTGTTCACCGGCCTGTGGACGGCCGGGGAGACGTTCGGGCTGGCGCTGGGGCCGGGCATCTACGGGCTGGTGCTCCAGCTCTCCGGCTACGTCTCCTCGTCCACCGGGACCGCCGCCGTCCAGTCGGACACGGCACGGCTCGGCGTGCTGCTCGGCTTCACCGTGCTGCCCGCCCTGCTGGTGGCGATCCCGCTGGTGCTGCTGCGCGGCTACACCCTGACCCCGGCGCAGCTGGCCACCGCGCCCGACGCCACCGAGCCCGGGGCCACCACGTCGGCCGCCGCCGCACCCGAGGCCGACGGCGCCGCACCGGTCGCGCGGGCATGAGCACGCACCGTCCGCCCGGCCCGTCCACGAGAGGAACCACCCGATGACCGACACGGCAGACGTGGGCGCGCTGCCCGCGCGGGGGATGCCCGCGGCACACGTGCTCGACGAGATCCGCGCGCTGCGGGCCGCCGACCGTCCGACGCACGGCGGGAGGCTGTTCGCGTACGTCTACGACCCCGGCGTGGCCGGGCTGGACGCGCTGGCGCAGGCCGCGTACGCGGAGAGCGCGCACGTGAACGGGCTCGACCCGACCGCGTTCCCGTCGCTGCTGGCGATGGAGAACGCGCTCGTCGGCGCCGCCGCCCGGCTGCTCGGCGGCGGCCCCGCCACCGGCGCGCCGGACGTGGTCGGCAGCGTCACCAGCGGCGGCACCGAGTCGCTGCTGCTCGCCGTCAAGGCGGCCCGGGACGCCCGACCCGACCTGACCGAGCCGCGGATCGTGGCGCCGGCGAGCGCGCACGCCGCGTTCGCCAAGGCGGCGCACTACCTGCGGGTCGCGCTCGACACCGTGCCCGTCGACCCGGTGACGTTGCGGCCGGACGCGGCAGCGGTGGCCGCCGCGATCCGCCCGGAGACCGTGCTGGTGGTCGCGTCCGCCCCGTCGTACGCCCACGGGGTGGTCGACCCGGTCGCGGAGATCGCGGCCGTCGCGGAGGCCGCCGGGGTGCGGTGTCACGTGGACGCCTGCTTCGGCGGCTGGGCGCTGCCCTGGCTGCGGCGGCTCGGCGCGCCCGTGCCGCCGTTCGACTTCGCCGTACCGGGGGTCACCTCGATCTCGGTGGACCTGCACAAGTACGCGTACGCGCCGAAAGGCGTCTCGGTGCTGCTGCACCGCGATCCGGCGCTGCGCGCGCCGCAGTTCTTCGCGTACGCGGACTGGCCCGGCTACACCATGGTGAACCCGGTGATCGCCTCCACCCGGTCCGGTGGGCCGATCGCCGCCGCGTACGCCACACTCCGCCACCTCGGCGAGGACGGCTACCTGCGGCTGGCCGCCGCCACCCGGGACGCGGTCGCCGGGCTGGCCGACGCGGTACGGGCCACCGGCGGCCTGCGGCTGATGGCCGAACCGGAGACCACAGTGGTCTGCTTCACCAGTGACGATCCCGGGCTCGACCTGTTCGTGCTCGTCGACGAGCTGACCGCGCGTGGCTGGCACACCCAGCCCCAGCTCACGTACGCCGATCTGCCGGCCAGCGTCCACCTCACGGTGACCGCGGCGGTGGCGCCCCGGGTGGCCGAGTTCGGCCCGGCGCTGGCCGAGGCGGTCGCGGCGGCCCGCACCGCCGGGCCGGTCGTGCTGCCGCCGGAACTGCTGGCGCTCGCCGGCAGCCTCACGCCGGAGGCGCTCACCCCCGAGCTGGTGGCCGGGCTGGCCGGCGGGCTCGGCCTGGCCGGCGGCACCGGTGTGCCGGACCGGATGGCGGTGGTCAACACGCTGCTCGACGCCGCCCCGGCGCGGCTGCGGGAACGGCTGCTCGCCGAGTTCGTCGGGTTGCTCCAGCGCCCGGCCTGGTGACACGGCGACGCCCGGCCGGCGCGTGGGCGCCGGCCGGGCGGGCGACGGTCAGCTCGCGGCGGCCGCGGTCACCGTGAACGACGTGGTGTTGTCCGACGGGTCCACGTCCTGCGGGTCGTCGGCCCCGTAGAAGTAGCTCCCGGTCACGGTCAGGCTGCCGGTACCCAGCTCACCCGCGGCCGTGCCGGCGGGCGCCCGGAGGAAGACGTCGAAGGTGCGCTCCTCGCCCGGCACGAACCGGCCGCCCGGCACGGAGAACCCGTACGGGAAGCTCGGCATGTCCTGCGGCTCGATGTGGTCGACCTGCACGCCCGCGGGCAGGGTGGCCCCGACGTTGAGAGCGAAGGTCGGCGCGTCGTTGCCGTAGCGCACGGTGACCGGCATCCGGCCGAGCAGGGTGCCGTCCGGCTGCGGGGTCAGCGTCACCGCGCTGCCCCGGATGCTGAGGTCGGTGTCGACGGCCTGCACGTACGGGCGCGGCTTGCGCAGGCTGCCGGTGGTGGAGCGGAAGAGGGTGGTGAAGCCGGTGGCGTCGGAGGCCGCGGTGGCGCCGCTCGGGACGACCTCGATCCGCCCGCCGTTCGCCACCATCGGGTAGCTGCGCGCGCTGGTCCAGACCTGGAACCCGAGCCGGAAGGTGAGGCTCTTGCCGGCCTCGATCTGTTCGCCGCCGCAGCCGATCACCAGCCGGTTCTCCACCAGGCGGTTGTAGAAGCAACCACCGCCGGGCTCGATGGAGGTGAACGAGGCCCCCGCCGGCTCGGTGACGACCAGGCTCACCGACGTCGCTGTCGACCGCCGGTTGGTCACCGTCGCGGTGAGCGTCCCGACGTACCCCCGATCGGTCGGGTCGAGGACGAGCCGCTGCGCCGTGACGTCGACGCGGCCGGCGGTGGCGGCGCTCGGCGCGGCGGCGGCCGGCGCGGCCAGGGTGATCAGTGCGGCGGCCCCACCCAGTAGTGCGGTGGCGATCCGTGCCGTACGTGTGGTCATGCTGTTCCTCCCGTGATTCCCCGTTGCCGGACGGCGGTATCTCCGTCCGTCCGATGCCGGTGACACGTCCAGAAAGGACGGTCGGTTGCGGAGCAAAACTGTCGGTCAGCCGACTGAGGTCAGCTCGACCTCGTTGTCCTTCCAGGTCAGGTCGTTCCAGTACCGCTCCTGCGAGTCGATGTGGATCACCTGCAGCGTCGGCGGCTCCTCGGCGGTCGCCGGATGGTCGAACGTGAACGTGTACGTCCTGCTCGCGCCCACCGACAGGGTGTCCAGCACGCAGGCGATGCTTCCGTCGAGACGCACGTTCCGGCACCGGTCCAGGGCGGACCCGTTCGGTCTCGTGTAGTCGTACCAACCGGTGAACCCGAGCTGACGCACGCTCACCGGCCCGCGATTCACCACCGTCACGGTGACCGTGACCTTCCGGATCCCCTCCCTGTCCGGCGGCCCGGCCACGACGTCGCGGGCGGTCATCGCGAGGTCGGTCAGACGGGGGTCGGTGCCGAACTTCGTGGGTCCGGCGACCTGCCGGAACCGTTCACCGTTCCAGGCGTACGTCCGCCACTGGCGTTGCGGCGCCCACTCCGGGGTGCTGCAACAGGGCTGGATGTCGGCGACGTGCGCCCGGATCTCCCCGCCGTCCCGCACCGAGAACTCGGTGATGTCATCCATGCCCTCACGGGTGCCGACCACCCGGCCCATGGTGATGATCCGGCCGTCCCCGTCCCGATCGAAGGCGAGCACCTGCTTGCCCGATGCCTCGCCGTAGCGGCAGGCGACGAGGACGACGGTCTCGGTCGCGCCGTCACCGTCGAGGTCGGCGTACTCCGGCCCGGCGAGCAGCGTCGGGACCGATTCGTTCTGCGGGCCGGACCGGAGCCGGACGTCGTCACTGACGCAGGTCTTCGGTGCGTCCGCCCAGGACACGAGGTCGAGCCGGGCCGCGAGCAGCTGGGACCGGGTGATCCGCCCGTCCGGAGCGACCGGGGTCGAGCCGGCCGTGCTCGGCGGCGGCGTCGACGGTGGCGGCGACGTGCTCTCGGACGGAGTCGGGGTGACGGTCTGCGCGGGCACGGGGGGCGGCCCGGACCGCCGGTCCAGGGCGGCGTTCGCGCCCACCGGGATCACCACGGCGAGCACCACGGCCGCCGCGGTGACCACCGAGGTCCGCCGGCGGCGGTGCCGGACCGTGCGCCGGACCGCGGCCGTCCCGGCCGGGTGCACCACCGGGGCGTACGCCGCGCGGAACTCGGCGAACTCGCCGCCGACCAGGATGTCGTCGGGCTCAGTCATGGTGGTTCACCTCGCTCGTGGTGGTCAGCTTCGCCGCCAGCGCGGCCCGCCCCCGGTACAGCCAGGACTTGACGGTGCCCTCCGGCACGTCCTCCTGCGCCGCGATCTGCGCGACGCTGAGATCGGCCAGGTAGTGCAGGACCACGGCGCGGCGCTGATGGGCCGGCAGCTCGGACAGCGCGGCGGTCAGCGCGACCCGGTCCGGCCCCGGCCCCGGCACGTACTCCTCCCGCTGCCGGTGCAGCCACGCCTGGGCCGTCCGCAGCCGCCGCCAGCGGCTGGTGGCCAGGTTCCAGGCCACCCGGCGGACCCAGGCCACCGGGTCGTCGTAGCGGGACACCCGGGACCAGCGGGCGAACGCCCGGCAGAACGCCTCCTGCA
Source organism: Micromonospora sp. AMSO1212t (assembly GCF_008868145.1). Lineage (NCBI taxonomy): Bacteria > Bacillati > Actinomycetota > Actinomycetes > Micromonosporales > Micromonosporaceae > Micromonospora > Micromonospora sp. AMSO1212t. The sequence goes on along the minus strand of NZ_WBKS01000128.1, from coordinate 5,393 downwards.
CCATGTCCTGCGCCTGGGACAGGTCACCGCAGTAGGCGGTGAGCTGAATGGTCAGGGACCGGAAGTGCGCGTGGTAGAGCCCGTCGAAGTCGACCGCCTCGCGCCGCTCGGCGCGCCTCGCTGTCCCCTCGGGTGGCTCGTCGAGCATCGGCTCCCTCGTCACCGTCACCTGGTCCTCCCCGTGTGCGTACCGTCGACGCGGTCACGCCGGTCACACGCCTTGACGCCCGTACCGGTTGCGAGGGTTGCCGATCCGGACGCTGTGGTTGACTGTCGGTTCAGGGACAGCGGAATTTCGCAGACAGGGGAGGCCCGAGGTGCAGGTGTCGGCCGTGCTCGGCGAGCCGATCCGGTTCGTGCTGAACTGGGGCCGCCGCTACTCGCTCTGGGTCTTCAACTTCGGCCTGGCCTGCTGCGCCATCGAGTTCATCGCGACCAGCATGGGCCGGCACGACTTCATGCGGCTCGGTGTGATCCCGTTCGCCCACGGCCCCCGGCAGGCCGACCTGATGGTGGTCAGCGGCACCGTCACCGACAAGATGGCCCCGGCGGTCAAGCGGCTCTACGACCAGATGCCCGAGCCGAAGTACGTGATCTCGTTCGGCGCCTGCTCCAACTGCGGCGGGCCGTACTGGGACTCCTACTCGGTGACCAAGGGCGTCGACCAGCTCATCCCCGTCGACGTGTACGTGCCCGGCTGCCCGCCGCGTCCGGAGGCGCTGCTGCACGGCATCCTCCGCCTCCAGGAGAAGATCGCCGCCGAACAGTCGGGCGTAGGCGGCGTGCCCCGCCCCGACGCGCTCGCCTCCCCGGCGGACGCTGTGGCGCGGCCGGTGGAGGCGCTCACCGCACCCCCGGTACGTCCGCCGGTCGGCTGAACCGAACCGCCAGGTGGCGACGCGGAGCTAGCCTGCGGCTCATGACCGACCTCGCGGAGAAGCGCTCCGCATTCATCATCGACGTGCTGACCGAGGAGTTCGGCGCGTCCATGGCGATCGACCCGGCGGCGTTCCGCCGCAAGTTCCGCAAGATGGCGGCGTCACCGTTCGCCTTCTACCGGGGCAGCGCCGCGCTGTTCTACGCCGACCAGCGCGGCGACTTCGGCAGCGACCGGTTCCTCGACGACCGGACCAGCCGGGTGTGGATCCACGGCGACCTGCACGCCGAGAACTTCGGCACCTACATGAACGCCTCCGGGCAGCTCGTGTTCAACGTCAACGACTTCGACGAGGCGTACGTCGGGCCGTTCACCTGGGACCTGAAGCGCTTCGCCGCGAGCGTGGCGCTGCTCGGCTACGCCAAGGCGCTCTCCGACCGGGTGATCGGCGAGCTGGTGACCGGCTTCGCCCGGTCGTACCTGGCCGAGCTGCGGGCCATCGCCGCGGGCGGGGACGACGCGATCGGCTCGATCACGCTCGACAACGCCGACGGCGTGCTGCGCCGGGTGCTCCAGCAGGCGCGGCTCAACACCCGGGTGGACCTGCTCGCCGCGCAGACCACGATCGACAACTACGAGCGCCGGTTCTCCCTCGGCGACGGCGTGCACGAGATCGACGACGCCACCCGGGAGAAGGTCTGCGCGGCGTTCGCCGACTACCTGCACACGCTGCCGGACTCGACCACCCGGATGCGCCCGGTCGCCGCGGGCATCAAGGACGTGGTGCTGCGCAAGGGCGTCGGCATCGGGTCGGCCGGGCTGCCGTCGTACAACCTGCTGCTGGAGGGGCACACCCAGGCGCTGGAGAACGACGTCGTCATCTACATGAAGCAGGCGCAGGTGCCGGCCGTGGCGCGGTACGTCGACGACGAGCGGGTCCGGTCGTACTTCCGGCACCAGGGGCACCGCACCGCCGAGTCGCAGCGCGCGTTGCAGGCGCACGCCGACCCGTGGCTGGGCTTCACCGAGCTGGACGGCGTCGGGCAGCTCGTCGCCGAGGTGTCCCCGTACGCGGCGGACCTGGACTGGGCCGACGTGAACGAGCCCGAGGAACTCGCAGGTGTGCTCGCCGACCTGGGCCGCGCGGTGGCCCGGATGCACTCGGTCGCCGACGACGAGTCCAGCCACGACCTGGTCGACTACTCCACCGAGGAGGCCATCGTCGCGGTCGTCGACGCCGAACCGGAGGCGTTCGTCGGCTACCTGGTCGACTTCGGGCACCGGTACGGGATCCGGGCGCGCGAGGACCACCAGCTCTTCGTGGACCTGTTCCGCAACGGCCGGCTGCCCGGCATCTGAGAGGGCCGGGGCGCCGGATCCGGCGCCCCGCCTCACTGCGTGAAGTCGAGCACCGCCTTGATGTCCTCGCCGGCCGGCGCGTACGCCTCGCGGTAGTTCGGCAGCGGCACCCGGCGGGTGATCAGCGACGTCAGCCACGACCGGTCGGCCTGTGCGAGCGCCTCGGCGGCCATCTCCCAGTGCCGCCGGCCGGCGTTCACCGAGCCGAACACGACGTTGTTCTCCAGCACCAGCTCCCGGTTGAGCGCCCCGGCGTCGAAGTTGATGGTCCGGCCACCGCTGGACACGCCGGTCAGGCAGACGATGCCGGTCGGCGCGGCCTTGCACATGGCGTCCAGCACAACGGTGGGCGCGCCGGTGCACTCGATCACCACGTCCGGCTTCACGTCCAGCTCCGGCACGGTCGCCGTGTGGTACGTCGCCCCGAGCGCGCGGACCAGCTCCGGCTTCGGCCCGGTGGTGTTGCGGTCCAGCACGTGCACCGACAGCCCACGCTGGCTGCCCAGCAGCGCGGCCAGCAGCCCGATCGGCCCGGCGCCGGTCACCAGCACCGTCATCGGTTTCCACTCGGCCCGGCGGCCGATCCGCTCGATGTGGTCCCACGCCTTCGCCACCACGCTCGTCGGCTCCAGCAGCACACCCACCGATGCGAGCGCCGGGTCCAGGCCGACGGCGAACTTGGGCTGCAACCGCCAGCGCTCCCGCGCGAAACCGGGCAGCCCTTTGATGCCGTGCTCGGTGTACCGCCCGTTGCGACACATGTCCCACTCGTCCACCGCGCAGTTCGCGCAGGGCACCGGATCGGGATGGCGGACCACGCCGGCGACCAGGTCGCCGGTCTGCAACGTGCCGGTCGGGTCCTCCAGCACGCGGCCCAGCGACTCGTGCCCGAGCACCAGCCGCTCCTGGCCCGGCGGCGCCTCGCCGTACTCGCCGGCGACGATCTCGTAGTCGGTGCCGCAGACGCCCACCGCCAGCGCCTCGACCAGGATCGCGCCCTCCTCTGGCGGCGGCTCGGGCCAGTCCTCGACGAGCCGCAGCGAATCCGGGACACCGGGGGTCACAGTCACAGCGCGCACGGACCTCATCTTTCCGCGCGCTGCCGCCGCCCGTCCGGCAAAGCGACGATCCCGGCACGGGCGGCCCGACCCGGTCCGCAGCCGTCGGCCATAGGATCAGCGCATGACTCCGGAAGAGGTCGGCCGTCGAGTGGTCGCGCTGCTCGCGCCCGTCGAGGCCGCCGCGTCCGTCTCCGGCGGTCAGGGGTACGCCCGCGCCACCGTCGACGTACCCCCGGCGAGCTGGGCGGACGCGGTGCGCGCGGCGCGCGACGACGCCGAGCTGGGTCTCGATTTCCTGGACTGGCTGTCGGCGGTCGACGAGCTGGCCGACGGCTTCGACGTGGTGCTGCACCTCTGGTCGGTCCGCCACCGGCACGGGCTGCTGCTGCGTACCCGGGTGCCCCGGGACACGCCGGTGGTCGCGTCGGTGGTCGACCTGTTCCCCGGCGCCGCGTGGCACGAGCGCGAGACGCACGAGATGTTCGGCATCGACTTCGCCGGCCACGGCGAGCTGCGACCGCTGCTGCTGCCGCCGGAGTTCGAGGGGCACCCGCTGCGCAAGGAGTTCGTCCTCGCCTCCCGGGTCGCCAAGCCGTGGCCCGGCGCGAAGGAGCCGGGCGAGTCGGAGGCGGGCGGCGGCCGCCGGCCGGTCCGGCCGCCGGGCGTGCCCGCGCCGGGGGAGTGGGGCACGACGCCCACGCCGGCCGGTGCGGCCGGCGCCGGTGAGGGCCCCCGAGGGGGTACGCCGGCGCGCCCGGCCCGCGAACGTCCGGCGCGGCCCGCTCCGGGGGAGCGTCCGGCGCGCCCTGCTTCCGCTGAGCGCCCGGCGCGGCCGCCTGCCGGGGAGGCTTCGGATCGGCCTGCTGCCGGGGATGGCCCGGCGCGGTCTGTTCCTGGTGAGCGTCCGGCGCGGCCTGCCGCTCCCGGCGAGGGGGCAGCGCGGGCGACCGCCGGCGAGGGTGCGGCGCGGCCTGCCGCCGGGGAGGCTCCGGAGTCGCCCGCTTCCGGGGAGGCCGGGCCGGGGTCCGGTGTTGCTCCGGCGACCGATCAGCCGAGTCCGCTGGGGCGACCGCTGCCGGGGGAACGGCCGACCGGGCCGCCCCGCCAGGAGCCGGAGCCCGACGCGGCGGGGGAGAGCTGATGCCGGACTGGTTGGAGCTGGTCCTGCGCGTGGCAGGTGTGCTCGTCGCGTTCCTCACGCTGCCGCTGATCGTGGGCCAGGCCGAGCACAAGGTGATGGCGCACATGCAGGGCAGGCTGGGCCCGATGTACGCGGGCGGCTTCCACGGCTGGGCCCAGCTGGTCGCCGACGGGATCAAGTTCGTGCAGAAGGAGGACGTCACCCCGCGCGACGCGGACCGGCCGGTGTTCCGGCTGGCGCCCGCGGTGGCGCTGGTGCCGTACCTGCTCGTGCTGCTCGTCATCCCGCTCGGTCCGGGTGACCTGGTCGCCCAGCCGCTGGACATCGGCCTGTTCTTCGTGCTCGCCGTGGTGGGCGTCGGGGTGCTGGCGGTGCTCATGTCCGCGTGGGCGTCGGCGAACAAGTACAGCCTGCTCGGCGGGCTGCGTGGCGCGGCCCAGCTGCTCGGGTACGAGCTGCCGCTGGTGCTGGCCGCCGCCTCGGTGGCGATGGCGGCCGGCACGCTGAGCCTGCCGGGCATCGTGGAGGCGTGGCAGCCGTGGTGGCTGCTGTGGCAGGCGCCGGCCATGGTGATCTTCTTCGTGGCCGGGCTGGCGGAGATCCGCCGCCCACCTTTCGACATGCCGGTGGCCGACTCCGAGCTGGTCTTCGGCTACATGACCGAGTACACCGGCCTGCGGTTCGCGTTCTTCCTGCTCGCCGAGTACGTGGGCATCGTGGTGATCGCGGCGCTGACCACTGTGCTGTTCCTCGGCGGCTGGCAGGGCCCGTTCGCCGACGCGCAGCTCGGCTGGCTCTGGACGCTGCTCAAGGTCTTCGCCGTCGCTTTCGTGATCATCTGGCTGCGGGTGAGCTACCCGAGGCTGCGCGAGGACCAGCTCCAGCGTCTCTGCTGGCTGGTCCTGGTCCCCCTGGCCCTGGCCCAGCTCGTCCTGACCGCCGCGGTCCGCCTGGC
>NZ_WBKS01000127.1:0-17768 GCF_008868145.1 Micromonospora sp. AMSO1212t | reverse complement strand
CCCGGCCGATGCGGTGGACGTACGACTCCGGGGCGGACGGGACGTCGTAGTTGACCACGTGGGTGAGCTGCTCGACGTCCAGCCCTCGGGCGGCCACGTCGGTGGCGACCAGCAGGTCGGCCGTGCCGGAGCGCAGCCGGCCCATCACCCGGTCCCGCTGCTCCTGGCTCATCCCGCCGTGCAGCGCCTCGGCCCGGTAGCCCCGGCCGTTCATCGTCTCGGTGAGCCGGTCCACCTCCTCACGGCTGCGGCAGAACACGATCGCCGCGGTGGGCGACTCGACGTCCAGCACCCGGCCCAGCGCGGCCGGCTTGTGCCCCCGGGCCACGATGTACGCGCTCTGCCGCACCCGGGGCGCCTCCCCGGCGACCGGCCGCTCCCGCTCGATCCGGATGCGGACCGGGTCGGTCAGGTGCTGCCGGGCCAGCCCGTCGATGCGGGCCGGCATGGTGGCCGAGAACAGCACCGTCTGCCGGCCGGCCGGGGCGTGCTCCAGGATCGCCTCGATGTCCTCGGCGAAGCCCATGTCGAGCATCTCGTCCGCCTCGTCCAGCACCACCGTGCTCAGCGCGCCGAGCCGCAGCGTGCCGCGGGCGATGTGGTCCAGCGCCCGGCCCGGCGTCGCCACCACCACATCCACCCCGTGGTCGAGCGCGCGCAGCTGCCGGCCGATCGGCTGACCACCGTAGATCGGCAGCACCCGGGCGCCCAGGTCCTTGCCGTAGCGGTGGAACGCCTCGGAAACCTGCACGGCCAGCTCACGGGTCGGCACCAGCACCAGCGACACCGGGTCGCCGTCCGGCCGGCCCACCGGCATCCGCTGCAACAGCGGCAGGGCGAACGCGGCGGTCTTGCCCGTACCGGTCGCCGCCTGTCCCAGCAGATCCTGCCCGGCCAGCAGCGGAGGGATCGCCTCCCGCTGGATCGGGGTGGGTTCCTCGTAGCCGAGCGCGGCAAGCGCGCCCAGCAACTCGGTGCGCAGCCCGAGATCCGCGAAGGCGGCGGTGTCCTCGGCGTCGTCGGAAATGGCGGGGTCGGTCGGGGTCGGTGCGGCGCTCATCCGACAAGTTTTTCATCACCGCCTACCGGCGGTCGCGGCGACCGGGGTAAACGTTCGCCGCGCCACGCCGTGCCGTCCCCTCCGGGTGATCCGGCGCAGCCCCGTGCCCCCGCCGGATCACCGGGACAGGACGGCCAGCAGCGTGGTGAGACCCACCCCGACGTCGAACACCGCGCACCACAGCGCGTACCCGCGCGGCACCACCGTGCCGGTGCGGTGGTACCAGGCGTCCCAGGCGGCGTGCCCGAGCCAGCCCACGCCCACCAGCACCCCGGCGACGTCGGCGGACGCCGTCATCGCCACCACCGCCAGACCGCCCCACACGGCCGCCCCGGCGAGCTGCGCCGCCAGCGCCCGCCGGTCGCCCCACTGCCGCCGCCAGGTGCCGATCAGCAGGTAGCCGGCGGGCAGGACCAGCAGCGTCCACGGCGCGAAGACGCTGGGCGCGAACCACATGTCCACGGTCATGAGCAGCCCCAGTCCGGCGGGCCACCCCCGCGCCACCGCCGCGGCGAACGGGTGCCGCGGCGGCGCCGCGGCCGCGTGCCGGTGACGCAGCGCCACCAGCAGCATCGCCGGCACCATCAGCAGGTGACCGCCGAGCAGCAGCGCGTCGTCCCCGACCCACCCGGCCCACCAGGGCGGGAGCAGCAGCAGGAACGGCACGTACATGGCCGCCGACATCTCCGCGGTGGCGGCCCGGCCGTCCCCCCGGTACCACATCCACGCGGCCATGCCCGCCGCCATGTCCGTCGCCATCACCAGCGCGCCCACGTCCGGCCGCGCCAGCACCGCCGTGCCGTCCAGCAGGCTCCCGCCCACCTGCCACAGCGGCCCGAGCAGCACCATCCCGGCCACCATCGCCACCACCATCCCGGCCAGGTGCCGGGTCCGCGCCCACCCGGCCCACCGCCGGGGTACGACCACAGTCATGTCCGTCATGCCCTGACCCTGCCGCCGCCCGGCGCACCGGAGAAGGCGCGTCCGTCACCGGGAAACCGTGCGGATCGCACGGTCCGGCCGTGACATTTCCCGGGGGTGGGCGAGCCGGCGCACGCCCTAGGATCGGCGGGCATGACAGTCGATTCCGCTGACCACCGGCTGCGCCGGGCCCGGCGGGTCACCCTGCTGTCGCTGGCCACGAACGTGTGGACCACTGTGCTGCTGCCCGTCGTCGGCCTGGCCCGTGAACCCGACCCGGTACGCGTCGTGCTCGGCGCCGCCGGGCTGCTCGCGTTCACCGTCGCCCAGATCGCGGTGCTGCACGCGGCGGTCACGCCGTGGCTGCCCGTACCGGCCCGCCGCCGCCGGAACGCCGCGTTGATCGTGGCGGCGCTGCTCAGCCTGCCGCTGCTCGGCCCGGTCGCAGCCGGATCCTGGCCCACCTGGGCGTGGCTCGGGGCGTCCCTGGTCGGCATGACGCCGCTGCTGTTCCGGCCCGTCGTCGCGGCGGTGGCGGCGGCCGGCGTACTCGCGGTGTCCGCCGCCGTCACCTGGTCGACAGTTGGGCCGGTGCCCGCGGCGCTGCTGGTCACCGGCGTCGTGGGCGCCGGGATCGCCGCGCTCACCTGGGTGCAGGTCTGGTTCTGGGACCTGCTCGTGGAGGCCCGGCAGGGGCAGGCCGCCCAGGCGCGGCTCGCCGCGGCCGAGGAACGGTTGCGCTTCGCCCGGGACGTACACGATCTGCTCGGCCACGACCTCACAGTGATCGCGCTCAAGGCCGAGCTGGCGGAGCGGCTGGCGCCGCGCGACGCCGCCCGGGCCGCCCGGGAGGCGGCGGAGGCCCGGCGGCTGGCCGGCTCGGCGCTGACCCGGGTACGGGCGGCGGTGCACGGCTACCGCGCCGTCGACCTGGCCGAGCAGGTCGCCGCGGTGGGGGAGGTGCTGCGCTCCAGTGGGGTACTCACGACAGTGGTCCCGCCGGCCGGTGAGGTGCCCGCGCCGATCGCCGCCGACCTGGCCGCCGTGCTGCGCGAGGCCGGGACGAACGTGCTGCGGCACAGCCGGGCCGGCTGGTGCCGGATCGAGATCACCCGGACCGACGGCGTGGTGACGCTGACCGTACGCAACGACGGCGTCCGCGACGACGGCGGACCGGATCGGCTCAGCGGCGGCCTGCGCGGCCTGGCCGACCGGCTCGCTCCGGCCGGCGGCCGGGTCCGGACGCACGTCGCCGACGGCGTGTTCAGCCTGGTGGCCACAGTGCCGGTGACGCCGTGATCCGAGTGCTGCTGGCCGACGACGAGGAGCTGATCCGGCTCGCCCTCGCCGCGCTGCTCGACCTGGAACCGGACATCGAGGTCGTCGCGCACGCCCACGACGGGCGCAGCGCCCTGGACGCGGCGCTGGCCCACCGCCCGGACGTCGCCGTGCTCGACCTGGAGATGCCGCCGCCCGGCGGCGTCGAGGTCGCCGCCGAGCTGACCCGGGCGCTGCCCGGCTGCGCCCCGGTGATCCTCACCGGACACGGCCGGCCCGCTCAGCTCCGGCCGGCGCTCACCGCCGGGGTACGCGGGTTCCTCGCCAAGGGCGCCCCCGGCGGCGCGCTGGCCGACGTGATCCGCCGGGTGCACTCCGGCGCCCGCTACGTCGATCCCGCACTCGCGGCCGAGGCGCTCACGCTGCCGGAGTGCCCGCTCACGCCGCGTGAGCTGGAGACGCTGCGGCTGGCCGAGCTGGGCACCCCGGTCACGGTGATCGCCCGGCGGACCCATCTGGCCGCCGGAACGGTCCGCAACCACCTGAGCGCCTGTGTGCAGAAGCTCGGCGCCGCCGACCGGGCGGAGGCGGTGCGGCGGGCGCGCGAGGCCGGCTGGCTCTGACGTACGGGGCGTCGCGGGCGGCTGACGCCGACTAGCCTGATCACGTGCGGACGGTCGAACTGCTCTGCTCGCCCGAGCTGGAAGCGGCGGTTCGCGCTGCCTGGGACCGGCTCGCCGCCGCCGGGCTGCCCAGCCTGGCCCGCAACACGCACCCGACGAACCGGCCGCACCTGACGCTCGCCTCGGTCGAGGAGTTCCCGCCCGGCGCCGAGCAGCGGCTGGCCGACCTCTGCGACGCGGCGCTGCCGCTGCCGGTGCGGCTGGGCCGGGTGGCGGTGCTCGACGGCAGCGCGCCGCTGGTGTGGCTGGTCCGGCCGACACCGCAGCTCGTCGCGCTGCACGGCGCGGTCTGGGACGTGCTCGCCGAGGCGTCCGGCGGGCACTCGTGGCACCAGCCCGGCCGGTGGGTGCCGCACCTGAGCCTGGCGTTGCGGTTCGGCGCGGCGGACCGGCGCCGGGCCCGGGCGGTCGCCGCGGCGCACCCGCCGGCCGGGTCGTTCGTGGCGGCGCGCAGCTACGACGGCGACACCCGCACGGTCAGCGAGCTGAGCACCGCCTGCCCGCGTTCCGGCGGCTGAGCCGGGGCCGCCCCCACGACAGGGGACGGCCCCGAGTGTCAGCGGTGGAAGCGCAGGTAGTCGAACTCGGCCGTCACCGCCGGTGCCGCGCCGCCGTGCGCCACCAGCCCGATCCGGGGCGTCGTGCCCGCCGGGAACGTCCACACCGCGCCCCACGTCCAGTGCTTGCCGTCGCGGCTGGACCCGGCCCGGAACTCGTGCTCGCCGTCGACCGGGTCGATCCGGTGGGCCAGCCGCAGCCAGGTGGTGGTGCCGGGGGTTCCGACGATGCTGCCGCCGTACACGGGCTGACCGGCGAAGGGCAGCTCGTAGCCGTACTCCACCTGCCGGGTGTTCCAGATCGCCACCTGGGTCAGCCGGGCGAACCGGTCGTCGTCGACGTACGCGACCAGGCCCGCCTGCTGGTAGTTGCGCACGCTGTCCTCGCCCAGGTCCAGCGTCACCTTCGTCTCGGCGACGTAGTTCCCGGCCGGCGCGTCGCGCAGCAGCACCCCGGCGGTGTTGCCGGTGCCGGACAGGTCGGCGTCCTGCACCGGCCAGCGCAGCGCGCCGCCGGACACGGTGGCGGCCGGGTCCTGACGTACCCACTGCCAGGCCGGGTCGAGCCCGCCGGTGAACTCGTCGCTGAAGCCGCGCAGCACCGGGCCGACGCGCGGGTCGGGGACGGCGTGCCGCACCGACCGGTGGAGCCGGGCGGCGCTGACGTTGTCGAACTCGGCCGGACCGCCCTCGGCACGCACGGAGAGGTCACCCGCCGCGGGGCGGGACAGGCGCAGCGACACCCGGGCGACCGGGTCGCCGAGGCGGGACGGGCTGAGCGTGGCGACGAGCTGCCGCCCGCGTACCTCGATCGCGAGGTTGTGCCGGTCGCGCAGGTCGAGGCCGGCGGGCAGCGCCGTGGTCGCCGCGCCGGCGGTCAGCCGGCCGCGCCCGACGCGGACGTCCACGCCGCCCAGCCGCAGCCCGGCGGTGGCCGCGCCGGTCAGCCGCAGGTCGGTCTCCACCCGCAGGTCACCGCCGATCCGGGTACGCGAGGTGAGCGTGCCGCTGCCGGTCAGCACCCCGCCGGCGGCCTGCCAGCGGCCGTGCTCGGCCCGCCAGCCGCGCAGGTCGGCGGTGGCGAAACGGGCGTCGACCGGGCCGGTGGTGACGGGCGCGGGCCGGGCGGTGTCGGAGGGGCCGGCGCCCGCGTTCACTGTGGGCCACCCGTCGATCCAGTCGAGGCGGTCCAGCAGCATCGGCCGCTCGTTGACGCCGAACGGCTCGTCCAGGTACGGGTCGGCGCGGTCGATCGCGTGGTAGACGATCCAGTCCTGCCCGGACAGGTCGGTGAGGACCGCGTTGTGCCCGGTGCCGATCCAGCGGTTGCCGTTCTGGGTGAGCACGGGCGTGCCGCCGGCCCGGGACACGTCGAGGCGCTGCCCGTCGCGGTCGGTGAACGGGCCGCGCGGGTCACGGGACCGGCCGACCTGGACGGAGTAGCCGGTGGCCGGCCCGGCGCAGCAGTTCGCGGTGGAGGCGAACACATAGTACCAGCCGTCGCGGCGCAGCACGTATCCGCCCTCGAACTTGTTGTCGACCGCGACCGGCGTCGAGGTGCCGACGGCGCGCAGCCCGTCCGGGGACAGCTCGGTGACCGAGATGCCGCCGTAGTAGCTGCCGTAGTAGAGCCAGTGGCGGCCGTCGGCGCCGGTGAGCTGGCTCGGGTCGATCGTCCACAGGTAACCGCCGCCGGCACCCGGGCGCGGCGCGACCACAGGCGTGTCGGCGAACGTCCACGGGCCCGCCGGGCTCGGCGCTGTGGCCACGCCCACGGCGGTGTCGAACGTGTCGTCGGAGACGGTGGTGTCGGTGACCGTCACGTACATCACCCACCGGCCCGCCACCCGCCGCACGTCGGGCGCCCAGAACGCGGCGCCGGGAGCGGCGTAGGCGGGCCGCTGGTCCGGGGCGAACGCGTCGCCGGCGTATACCCAGTCGACCAGGTCGGCGGAGCGGGCGATCGGCACCCGGTGCGTGCGCCCCTCGCCCTCGCGCAGCGGGTCGGAGGTGCCGAAGGCGTACCAGAGTCCGTCGTCGCCGCGCACCACTACCGGGTCGGCGAAGGTGTCGGCGAACCCGGCGGAGACCGGGTTGCGGTAGCGGTCGGGCCCGGCGGCGGACGCGGGGGCCGCACCGGCGAGCAGAAGCGTGAGTACGGCGGCGAGCGCGCCACCGCGGCGGAGGTGTCCCATCGGGCCTGCCTCGGAGTAGACGGAGGTCACTGCGGTGCCCCGTTTCTACAACGTTGGAGACGACTGTGTAAAGGACTGGGGCACCGTTCGGCGCGGCCCGAACCGTGCCCGTGTCAGCATGGGCCGATGACCACTGGCGCCGACGGCCGCGGACTCGCCGGGTTCGCCGCGCTGCTCGCCGACCCCACCCGGGCCGGCTTCTGCCTCGCCCTGCTCGACGGCCGCGCCTGGACCGCCGGGGAACTGGCCCGCGCCGCCGGGGTCGCCGCGTCCACGGCGAGCGACCACCTCACCCGGCTGGTGGCCGGCGGCCTGCTCGTCGAGGAGCGGCAGGGCCGCCACCGGTACGTCCGCCTCGCCGACCCGGGCGTCGCCCAGCTCGTCGAGGACCTGGCCGCGCGGGCGCCCGCCCGGGCCACCCCGCCCCGCACGTTGCGCGCCGCGTCGGCCGGCGCCGCCCTGGCGTACGCCCGCACCTGCTACGACCACCTGGCCGGGCGGCTCGGCGTGCTGGTGTACGACGCCCTGCTCGACCGTGGTGTGCTCGACCGCTCCGGTGGCCTGGCGCTGACCGGCAACGGCGTGACCTGGCTGGCCGGTCTCGGCGTGCCGGTCGAACCGCTGCGCGCGACGCGGCGGCCGCTCGTCCGCGACTGCCTGGACTGGACCGAGCGACGTCCGCACCTGGCCGGCGCGCTCGGGGCGGCGCTGTGCGGACGCTTCCTCGACCTCGGCTGGACGACGCGGGGGACCGGACGGGCGGTACGGCTCACCCCGTCCGGCCGGGACGCGCTGGCCGAGGCGCTCGCGCTCGACACTGCGCTGCTGGCCCCGCCCGCATCCCGCGACAGCGGCCCGGCGCGCGCCTGACCCGCCCGCGCCCGCGGCACCGGTCCCGCCCGCGTCTGACCGCCGGTGTGCCCGGCCGGATCGTTCGGTCCGGACCGAACTGTCAGCGCCCTACGGTCGGGCGATGGATTCACCGACGATCACGGCTGCTCCGGGCACACCGCCCTGCGGGCCGCCGACCTCGGGCGACGGCGGCTGGGTGGTCACCCGGTACGCGGACGTCGTCTCCGTCCTGACCGATCCCCGCTGCGTGGTGCCGCCCGCCGAGGAGGCGCCGGAGGGTGGCCTGGCGTGGCTGCGCGCCTCGGTGAGCCGGTTCAGTCCGCCGGACCGGCATGCCGCGCGGCGAGCCGTCGGGGTGGCGGCGCTCGACACGCTCGACCCACGGGAACTGCGCCTCGCCGCCGAACGCCTGACCGGGCGGATCCTCGACCGCGCCGCGACCGGGGACAACGGCGGTGGCCGGGTGGACGTGACCGGTGACCTGGCTCGGCGCGTACCCCTCGTGGTGCTGGCGGAACGGCTCGGCCTGGCCGACCCGGCGGCGGCCGTCCCGGAGGTGACGGCGGTGGCCGCCGCCTACCACCCGGGCGCCGATCCGGCGGCGGCGCGGCGGGCGGACCGGGCGGTGGCGGCGCTGCTGGTCATGTCGCCGCCCGCTCCGGCCGAGGTCACCGCGAACCGGCTCGGGCTGCTGGTGCAGGCCGCCGACGCCACCGCCGGGCTGATCGTGGCCACCGTCCGGCACGGGCTCGCCGCGCCGCACGGGCTCGGGACCGACGCGCTGCTCGCCGAGGTGCTGCGCCTCGACCCGCCGGTGCGGGTCACCCGCCGGGTCGCCGCCGACGCGCTGAGCCTGGACGGCCGGCTGGTGCGCGCGGGGGAGCGGCTGCTGCTCCGGTTCGATGCGGCCAACCGCGACCCTGCGGCCTTCCCGGAGCCGGACCGTTTCCGCGCCGGCCGGGCGCGTGCCGCGCTGACGTTCGGCGCCGGTCCCCGCGGCTGCCCCGGGCAGCGGCACGCGCTCGCCCTGGCCGCCGGCGTGGTCGGCGTGCTGCGCCACCGCTGCCGTCCCGCCGCCCCGATCCCTGACGTCCCGACGACCCGACTCGAGGTGATCCGGTGATGACCGACAGGTATCGCGCATTCCGTGAGCTGCACCGGCCCGGCGAACCGCTGCTGCTGCCGAACGCCTGGGACCACGCCTCCGCCGCGGCGCTCGCCACCCGGGGCCACCCGGCGATCGGCACCACCAGCCTGGGCGTGGCGGCGGCCGCCGGCCGGCCGGACGCGGTCCGCGCCACCCGCGCCGAGACGCTGGAGCTGGCGTACCGGCTGCGGGACCTGCCGGCGCTGCTGACGGTGGACGTCGAGGACGGCTTCCACGACGACCCGGCGGAGGTCGCCGGGTTCGTGGGCGAACTGGCCGCGCTCGGCGTGGTCGGCGTGAACCTGGAGGACGGCCGCCCGGACGGGCGCCTGGCCCCGGCGGAGCACGTCGCCGCCGTGATCGCGGCCGTCCGCGCCGCCGTACCGCAGGTCTTCGTCAACGCCCGCACCGACGCCTGGTGGCTGGGCGTGCCGTCGCCGCTGGACGAGGCGCGGCGGCGGGCGGCGCTGTTCCGGGCCGCCGGCGCCGACGGCCTGTTCGTTCCGGGCGCGCCCGACGACCTGGTCGGCGTGCTGGCCGGCGAGGCGGGGTTGCCGCTGAACGTGCTGTTCCGGCCGGGCGGCCCGGACCTGGCCGCCCTCGGACGGCTCGGGGTGAGCCGGGTCAGCACCGGCTCGCTGCTGTTCCGGGCGGCCCTCGGCGCGGCGCTGCACCTGGCCGACGCGGTCGCCGCCGGTCGCGAGGCGGTCCTGCCGGCACCACCCGGGTACGAGGAGGTGCAGGCGCTGGCGCAACCGTCCGCCACCTGATCGGGCACTTCGGGGGAGATGGGACGATCGTCGCCCTCTCGGCTCATTACGGTGTGTGCAGGCCCAATCACGCCGTGTCCTGACCGAGAGGGGACGGAGACCATGCGAGTGCCCAGCCGCAGCCCAGGTCGCCAGCCCGGCCCCGCCGTCACGTCTGCCGCTCCCGCCCGCCGGGTGCCCGCCGGCGGCCGGCGTGCCGACATCGCGCCGGACCTGTCCGCGTACCGGGCGGCGGTGGCGGAACTCCTGGTCGAGGTGGGCGCGCTCGCCGACGCGCCGTCCACCACCGCCCGCCAGGTGCTGCTCGACCAGCGGCTGCGCGAACCGGCCATCGCCGCCGTCCTCGACGCCACCCCGCAGGGCCTGATCGGCGCCCGGGAGACGCTGCTGCTGGAGATGGCCCGCTACCAGCCCAACGCGCGCAGCTCGGCGCAGGATCTCACCGCGCTGGTCCGGATCTACCTGCTCTCCCGCATCGACGTGCTCTGGTGGCGGGACAGCGCGACGTTCCTCACCGACGACCAGGTCCGCGTCAGCACCGAACTGGTCGACCTGGAATGGCTGCGCCGCCGCGGCCTGCTCGAGTTCCGCTACCAGGAACAGCCCGGCACAGTGGTGGGACGCGGGCTGCGGGCGGTCCGGCGGCGGCTGCGCCCGGACGCCACGCCGCGCACCGCCGGGCTGCTGTTCCGCCGGGCCCGCCGCGAGATGATCGCCCTCCTCAACGACCTGGCCCGGGAGTTCACGGCCGTCGCGCCGGACGGCACGCCGCCGCTGTGGGTGACCAGCCTGGCCCGCAGCGCCGAGCACCAGTACCGGCTACGCCGCCTCGGGTACGCCGCGATGGTGCCCAGCGGGCACTGCCTCGGCTGGGCCGCCGACGTCGAACTGGAGTGGTACGACCGCTTCGGCGCCCGCCCGGCGCTCGCCGGACTGCTGCTGGCCCGCCAGGACGCCGGTGAGGTGAACGTGGTCGACGAGGGACAGGCCTGGCACGTGTGCCTCGCCCCGGCCGCCCGCCGCCGGTACCGGCGGGCGTACGAGGCCGAGATGGGGGTGTGACCCGGTGTGCGGCATCGCGCTGAGCATCGGCCCCGACGCGGACCCGGCCACGTTCCGGCGGATGCTCGCCGCGCTCGCGCCGCGCGGTGAGGTCACCGAGACCCGGCAGGAACACGGCCTCCTCGCCGGCGTACGGCGGCTGAGGATCGTGGACCGGGAACGGTCCGTCCAGCCGTGGATGTCGCCGGACGAGCGGCACCTGCTCTGCTTCAACGGCGAGATCTTCAACCACCACGAGCTACGCGCCGAGCTGACCCGGCTGGGGCACCCGTTCCGCACCACAGGCGACACCGAGGTGGTGCTCACCGCGTTCCGCCAGTGGGGCGAGAACGCGGTACGCCGGCTGCGCGGCGAGTACGCGTTCGTGATCGTCGAGCGGGACACCGGCCGGGCGTACCTGGCCCGCGACCCGCTCGGGGTCAAGCCGCTGTACTGGTCCCGCCTGCCCGGCTGCCTGCACCTCGCCTCCGAGGTCAAGGCGCTGGTCGGGCACGGTGCGCCGATCGGCGAGGTGGCGCCCGGCTACCACGGCTGGGTCGAACCCGGCCACCCGGTCCGGCTGGGCCCGCACGTCGACCTGCTCACCCTCGGCGACGGCCTGCCGGTGATCGACGACCCGGACGAGGCCGCCCTGCTGGTCCGCGTCGCGCTCACCGACGCGATGCGCGCCCGGCTGGACACCGACCTCACCGTCGGCGTGGTGCTCTCCGGCGGCCTGGACAGCTCGCTGGCGCTGCTGCACGCCCGGGAACTGCACCCCGACTGCGTGGCGGTCACCATCGGCGTGCCGGAGAGCCCGGACGTCGCGTACGCCCGGCGGCTCGCCGCCGACCTCGGCGTACCGCACGAGGTGATCGAGCTGCGCCCGCGCGACATCCGGCTCGCCGACGTCCGCGAGGCGATCCGGATCTCCGAGCTGACCGAGTACGGCGACATCATCAACGCGGTCGTCTCGGTGCCGATCTTCCGGCGGCTGCGCGAGCTGGGCGTACGCGTGGTGCTCACCGGCGACGGCTCGGACGAGCTGTTCGGCGGGTACCCGATGTACCACCGCGTCGGGCCGGAGCGGTCCCGCCGCCTGTTCCTTCACAAGATCCGCAACCTGTGCCGGACCGAGCTGCAACGGGTGGACCGGGCCAGCATGGCGCACGGCGTGGAGGCCCGGGTGCCGTTCCTCGACCTCAGCGTCGTCGAGCTGGCCATGCGGCTGCCGCTGGGCGTGAAACTGCGCGACGGGCAGGAGAAGTGGATCGTCCGGCGGGCCTTCGCGGACCTGCTGCCGGAGTACGTGCGGCAGCGGCCGAAGAACCCGATGTCGTACTCGTCGGGGCTGCACGAGCGGGCCCGCCTCTACAAGCCGCTGTTCGCCCGGCTGCACCGCTCCTTCGGCTACGACCTGCTCGAACCGGTGCGCCGGGACTTCGACAGCGTGCTCACCCGTTGCGGCAACGACCTCGACCGGGCGATCGCGGAAGGCATGGCCCGGCCCGACTACACGGTGCTCGAACACGCCCGGGACCTGGTCGGCGCGGCCCGCTGGAACGCCGCCCCGATGGTCCGCCGGCTGGTCAACCCACGCCGCATCCGCGGCGACGAGGCGCCCCTGCCCGGGTGAGCCCGGTCAGCGCCGCAGGTCGACGTCGGCGGCCGTGCCGGAGACCGGGTCGACGCAGTGGACCGTCGGGCCCGGACGCAACCGGGCGTCCGAGGCGTACCGCCGGGCCAGCTCCCGCTCGGCGGCGGCGTCGCCGCGGTCGGCGGCCACCAGCAGCGCGGCGACCTCGTCGACGAGCGTGAGGTCGGCCCCGGTCAGGTCCTCGGTCATCGCCCCGAAACCGTCCCAGAGCAGCACCTCGTCCTTGTGCCGGTGGGCCAGCTCCAGCAGCACGTAGTCGTGGACGAGCCAGTCGCCCCGGATCGGCAGCGACGGGTCCACGCCGTAGGTGTCCGGGTCGATCCGGCCCGCCCGGTACGCCAGCCACACCCGGGCCGCCGACTCGAAGTGCCCCGCCTCCGGGTCGATGTCGTAGCCGTCGAACGGCCGGTCGCCGGCCGGATCCAGCTCCGGATCGGACCAGACCCAGCGCTCGCCGTCCCACCACTCGGCGACCACGTGGTCGTGGTGCCAGCCGGGCACGAAGTAGCTCACGAACCCGATCCGGCTGCGTGCCGGGATCCCGTGCTGGCGCAGCGCCGCGACGGTGAGCAGCGTGTGGTCCCGGCAGCAGCCGGCGACCCGCTCGGCGGCCGGGCGCTCGGCGGTCAGCGGCAGCGGGAACCGGGACTGGTCGGCGTCGAGGATGCGGTCCATCCAGCGCAGGTTCACCTCGGCCCGGCGGACGTCCGGCAGCTCCACGCCACCGGCGCGGTAGTGGACGATCACGTTGCGGGCTGTCGCCGCGACGGTGGGCAGGTCGGCGGGCACGGCGTCCAGCAGCGCCGCATGGTGGCGGGGATCGCTGTACGGGGAGTGGGTCCGGTAGTCGTCGACGTCCATCCGGCCATTGTCGGCGCCGGACCCGGCCGGCGGGTGCCCGCTCGGTGCTCAATTTCGCGGCACCCGAATGCCAGGTCCGATCACCGCCAGCGCCGCGGTCCGGGCCGCGCCAGGCTGGGACCGTGACGACCACCCGTACCGCGTTCCGGATCCGCCCGCTGCCCGCCGGGACGCTCGCCGAGCTGCGCCGTACCGGCCGCGACGCCACCGGGCAGCCGCCCGAGCACCGGCGCGCCACCGGCGGCGAGCCGCTGCGCTGCTGCCTGCGCGACGCCCGGCCGGACGAGGCGCTGCTGCTGTTCGGGTACGCCCCGCCGCTGCCAGCGGGCCCGTACCGCGAGGTGGGGCCGGTGTTCGCGCACGACACCGGCTGCGCCGGCCCGGACGACGTGACGGCGTACCCGTCCCGGTGGCGCGCACGGGAGCAGGTGCTGCGCGCGTACGACAGCCGGGGCCGCATCGTGGGCGGACGGCGACACGACGGCGGTGACCCGGAGGCGGTGATCGCGGAGTTGTTCGCCGACCCGGCGGTGGACCTGCTGCACAGCCGCAACGTCGTGTACGGCT
Source organism: Micromonospora sp. AMSO1212t (assembly GCF_008868145.1). Taxonomy (NCBI): domain Bacteria; kingdom Bacillati; phylum Actinomycetota; class Actinomycetes; order Micromonosporales; family Micromonosporaceae; genus Micromonospora; species Micromonospora sp. AMSO1212t. The sequence goes on along the minus strand of NZ_WBKS01000127.1, from coordinate 4,179 downwards.
GCTGGATGTTCGCTGTCGTGCGGAGCTGACCGGGTCCCGGATGGACATCGGCGGACGCCTCTTCTAGCGTCGCTGTCATGCGGAGGACCCTCATCGCCGGCGGGCTCGCGCTGCTCCTGCTCGGCACGGCCTGCGGGGAGAGCCGCCGGTCCGACCCGCCGGCCGTCGCCGGCTCGCCGACCGCCTCCCGGCAGGACGCGGGGCAGGTCGAGCGGACCCTGGCCAGCCTCCGCAAGATCGACGACCTGCCGATGTACGAGATGACGTACGACGGCGACTACGACCCGACCGCCGGGCTGGCCGGCTCGACGCCGCCGAGCCCGTTCGGCTGCTCGCTGTTCGCCGCGCTCGCCGACCGCGACCGGCCGCTGTTCGCCCGCAACTTCGACTGGCAGCCGAACCCCGCGCTGGTGCTGCGCACCGACCCGCCGGACGGGTACGCCTCGATCTCCCTCGTGGACATCTCGTACCTGGGCGTGTCCGCCGACCCGACGGGGGACCGGCGGCTGCTGGACGCGCCGCTGCTGCCGTTCGACGGCATGAACGAGCGGGGTCTCGCGGTCGGGCTGGCCGCCGACGACGGGGCACGCGCCGAGCCGGTTCCCGGACGGCCGAAGGTGGGTTCGGTGCGCATCCTGCGCCTGGTGCTCGACTCGGCCGCCACCGTGGACGAGGCGGTCGCCGTGTTCCGGCGCTACAACCTCGACTTCGACGGCGGGCCGCCGCTGCACTACCTGCTGGCCGACGCCACCGGCGCGTCCGCGGTGGTGGAGTTCGTCGACGGGAAGCTCACAGTGGACCGGCGACAGGGCCCGTGGCAGGCGCTGACGAACGTGCCCGCTGTCGGGGTGCCGGACCGGGAACTGCGCCAGGACCACAGGTACGGGGTGCTGGCGAAGGAACTGGACCGCACCGGTGGGGTGGTCGACGCGGCCGGGGCGCTGCGGCTGCTCAACGCGGTACGCCAGTCGCACACCCGCTGGTCGGTGACGTACGGGCTGCGCAGCGGCGAGGTGCGGGTGGTGACCGCCGGTGGCGGCACCCGCGACTACCGGCTGCCGATGAGCGACTGACCACGACCGCGGTGGCGCCGGACCGCGTCAGACGATCGGCTGCCGGTACCTGGCGGCGAGTGTGGACAGATCCGGCTCGCCGAATCGCTCGACGAGCGCCGCGAACCGGTCGACCTTGTCCGCGCCGAAGCGCCGTACGGCCACCGCGTAGGAGGCGGCGGAGACGAACGACGGCGGCGTGGTCTTGCTGTGGAACTTGTCGGCGTACATCACGAGGTGTTCCTCGGCGGTGACGGCCGTGTAGTCGGCGGCCGGGATCGGCAGCCCTTGCCGGCGGACGTCCGCCCGGGTGATCCCGACGCCGGTGTGACGGGAGCAGAACCGGGCGATCACCTCGGGCAGCCCCGCCTCCCGCGCCAGTGCGTGGCCCAGCACGCCGTGCCGCACGTAGCCCCGCTCGTCGATCCGCCCGTCGGCGTCGTAGAGGCGGTAGACCCCGATGTCGTGCAGCAGGCTGCCGGCCCGCACGACGGCGACGTCCGCGTCCACGCCGCTGCGGTCGAGCAGTTGTTCGGCGATGTCGCACACGATCCGGCAGTGCGTCCAGACGAGGCGCAACGCCTCGCGGGACGGCGCGAGCCGTTCGTGCAGAGCCCGGATCAGGGTGTCGCTCGGCACCGCCGTCCGGTCGTCGATCGTCACTGGACGTGTCCGTTCCCGTGCCGTGACCGCACCGGGCCCGGCGCCCCCGGGAGGGGAGCACCGGGCCCGGCGACGGTCAGCGGGTCACCAGCTCAGATAGCCCGCCTGGGTCTGCACGTTCAGTTCGGGCACCAGCAGGAACTGCGCCAGCCAGGTACGCGGGTCACGCAGCTCCAGCACGTCCAGTCCCTTCTGGATGTCGCTGGAGTAGATGTGGCCGTTGTACCAGTAGGCCGACCAGGACCCGCCGGTACGCAGCTGCGAGGCGTCCAGCGGCCCACGCTCCCAGTAGGCGATCTCCTTGGGCTTGCGCGAGTCGGTGAAGTCCCACACCGAGATGCCGCCCTGGTACCAGGCCTGGACCATGATGTCGCGGCCGGGCACCGGGATCAGCGAGCCGTTGTGGGCCACGCAGTTCTCCGTGTCCGCGTTGACGCGGGGGATCTTGTAGTAGCTGCGGAACTCCAGCTTGCGGGCGTCGCCGCGCCCGGTGATGTCGTAGATGGCGTCCGCGCCGCGGTTCGGGCCGACCACCTCGTTGCAGGTGGCCGCGCCGCCGCCGCCCAGCTCGTCGGTGAAGACGACCTTGGTGCCGGCGTTGTTGAACGTGGCCGAGTGCCAGAACGCGAAGTTCTCCGCGTCGGTGACCCGCTCGATCAGCCGGGGCGCCTCGCGGTTGGAGATGTCCAGCAGGATGCCGTCACCCATGCAGGCGCCCGCGGCCAGGTCCTTCGACGGGTACGCCGTGATGTCGTGGCAGCCGGTGGTGGCGGACGACTGGCCCGGGATGCCCGGGTAGCCGCCGTCCGGGAACAGGTTCGGCGTGGCGACCACGGAGGCCGTGGTGGGGTTCTTCACCGGCACCTTGACGATCGAGATGGAGTCGTGCGGCGGCTGGCAGTCCGGGAAGTCGGCGCGCGGGCTGTACGACGAGACGTACAGGTAGACGTTGCGCTTGTCCTTGCCGGGCACGAGCGTGTGGGTGTGTGAGCCGCACGCCGTCTCGACCGACTTGATGTAGCGCGGGTTGCGCTTGTCGCCGATGTCGAAGATCTTGATGCCCTCCCAGGACTCCTTCACCGACGCCGGCTGGGTGGCGCTGGCGCAGGAGTCGTCGCTGCGGGAGGAGTCGGTCGACAGGAACAGCAGGTTGCCGTGGACCGAGATGTCGTTCTGCGAGCCGGGGCAGAGCACCTGCGACACGATCGTCGGGCGGTTCGGGCGGGAGACGTCGTAGACGACGAACCCGTCGTAGTTGCCGACGAACGCGTACCGCCCCTGGAAGGCGATGTCGGTGCCGAAGGCGGCCGTGGTGTCGAACGGCGCCTGCTTCGGCAGGTTCGCCACCTGACGCAGGTTGGGGCTGCTGGAGATCTCGTCGACACCGGGGACGGCGTTGTCCACCGTGGTCGGCGCGGCCTGGGCGCGGGGGATCTCCTGCGCGCTGCTCGGGGGCGCGGTGAATACGCCGGCGAGCAGCAGGCCGGCGGCGGCCAGGCTGACGATCCGGATGCGGGACGTGCGGATGTTGATCATCGGCAACACCCTTCGAAAGGGGGTCATGATTCGCCACACCTTACCTATTGGAGACGTCCATCAATGTGATCTGGGTCACACGAGGGAACTTTCGTCTATGGATAGGATCGCTGTCACCTTGACCGGAGGAGGCGTCGTATGACCAGCCGGCAGGCGCGGGTGTGGGTGGGCGTCACAGCGCTGGTGACCCTCGTGGTGGTCGGCGCGCTGACGCTGACCGGGCGCGACGACGCCCGTACCCCGGAGGCGGCCGGAACCGTCGCGGTGGCCGAGCCGAGTGCGAGCGCCGCCGAGCCGGCGCCACCCGTGCTGGTGCCGGGGCGCCCGGGGGAGCCTGCCGCGACCCGCCCCGCCGAGCAGGTCCGGGGCGCCACCACGCCGCGGTGGAACAGCCTCGACGTCTGGTACGTCCGGATGATGATCCCGCACCACGAGCAGGCCCTGGAGATGGCGGCGCTCGCGCCCGAGCGCGCCGCCGACGCGCGCATCCGCGCCGTGGCCGAGCGGATCCGCGCCGCGCAGGGTCCGGAGGTCGGCCTGCTGCGCGCCTGGCTCGGCACGCGTGACCTGCCCGCCGACGTGCCCGGGCACGACCACGGCAGCATGCGCGGGATGCAGTCCGCCGAGGCGATGCGGCGGCTCGCGGACGCGCGCGGTGCGACGTTCGACAGGCTGTTCGTGCAGATGATGTCCGATCACCATCGGGGCGCGATCGTCATGTCCACCGACCTGCTCAAGGTCGGCGTCGACCAGCCGATGCAGGAGTTCGCCACCGCGGTCGCGGTCGAGCAGTCCGCCGAGATCACCCGCATGCAGGCCCTCCTGACCCCCTGACCCCCGCCCTCGCTCCGTCGATCATGAGGTTGGCTGCGACAAATCGGACAGCAATCACCGCCAACTTCATGATCGACGGGGTGGAAGGCGGGGG
>NZ_WBKS01000126.1:0-17877 GCF_008868145.1 Micromonospora sp. AMSO1212t | reverse complement strand
TCCAGGTGTCGGCTTACCCGGACCACTACGCCCAGTGGGAGCAGCAGGCCGCCGACCTCGTCGCCCAGCACTGGAACAAGTAAGACACACGCGTGAAGGCCGGCACCCCGAACCCGGGGTGCCGGCCCTTTCACGTCTGCGCGACCAGTTCGACCTCGTACCCCTGCCCGTCGGTGAGGTAGGCGGCGTAGCTGTCCGGTCCGCCCGCGTGCGGGTGCCGGTCCGGGAACAGCAGCGTCCAGCCGTACTCTCCGGCGGCAGTGACCAGGCGCTCGACGGCGGCCGGCGGGCCGACGTAAAAGGCCAGGTGGTTCAGGCCGGGCGCGCACCTGTCGTGGGTGCGGCCGGTGAGCGCCGGTGACTCCTCCAGCACGATGTACGTCGCGCCGAGCCGCCAGGACCGGCCGGCGGGCCAGTCCTGGTAGAGCGTCCAGCCCAGCTCGCCGAGAAGCCAGCCCCAGGAACGACTGGCCGCCGCCAGGTCGGGTACCCACACCTCCACGTGATGGAGGCCGCCGATGGTCAGCGCTTCCCGCCCGGTACCCATAGCACGTCGCCGTCCGGATTTGCCGTTCTCGAGAGGATAAAGAGCAAATCGGAGAGCCGGTTGAGATACTTTGCCGGGAGGGGACTGGTCCGATCGGGGTCGTGTGCGACCAGCGCCCATGCCGCACGCTCGGCGCGCCGGGCGGTCGTCCGTGCCACGTGCAGCAGTGCCGCGCCCGCGGTGCCGCCGGGGAGGATGAAGGAGTCGAGCTTGCTCAGGCGCGCGTTGTACTCGTCGCACCAGCCCTCGAGGCGCTCGACGTACTCCTCGGTCACCCGCAGCGGCGGGTACTTCGGGTCCGGCTCGACCGGTGTCGCCAGGTCCGCACCGACGTCGAACATGTCGTTCTGCACGGACTCCAGTACGGCCCGCAGCTCGTCCGAGAGCTGCCCCAGAGCGAGCGCGACGCCAATCGAGGCGTTGCACTCGTCCACGTCCGCGTACGCGGCGATGCGCGGATCGGTCTTCGGCACCTGCTCGTTGTTGCTCAGCCTGGTCATGCCGGCGTCGCCGGCCTTGGTGTAGATGCGCGTGAGGTGGACGGCCATGACGCACAGCCTACGGATACCGGAACTGACGATCCCGGCCCGGCCGAGTCCGGTGGGGCCGGGTGACGCGGGAGATCCGGCGCTCAACGACGTCGACGTCATCCGGGTACGCGGTGACGCCCGGCTCGACGGCACCGTGCACGTGGTGGGTGCGAAGAACTCCGCGCTGAAACTGATGGCCGCCGCGCTGCTCGCGCCCGGCCGCAGCCTGATCACCAACGTGCCCCGGATCACCGACATCGCGATCATGGGCGAGGTGCTGCGGCGGCTCGGCTGCGGCGTACGGTTCGGCCCGGACGACCCGGTCGACCCGATGGTGGCCCACGGCGGTGTGGAGCGGTCCCGTTCGGTGCTCATCGACGTGCCGGAGCGGCCGGGCGCGGAGGCCGACTACGACCTGGTTCGCCGGCTGCGCGCGTCGATCTGCGTGCTCGGCCCGCTGCTGGCCCGCCGGGGGTACGTCCGGGTGGCCCACCCCGGCGGCGACGCCATCGGCTCGCGCGGGCTGGACATGCACATCGCCGGGCTGGCCCGGATGGGCGCGGAGATCTCCGGTGAGCACGGCTTCGTCATCGCCGAGGCGCCGGACGGGCTGCACGGCGCCGACATCGTGCTGGACTTCCCGAGCGTGGGCGCGACCGAGAACCTGGTCATGGCGGCGGTGCTGGCCCGGGGCGCCACGACGATCGACAACGCGGCCCGGGAGCCGGAGATCGTCGACATCTGCACCATGCTGACCCGGATGGGCGCGCGGATCGAAGGGGCCGGCACGTCGACGCTGCACATCGTCGGCGTACCCGAGCTGCGGCCGGTCCGGCACGCCACGGTGGGGGACCGGATCGTCGCCGGCACCTGGGCGTTCGCCGCCGCGATGACCCGCGGGGACGTGACGGTGACCGGCCTGGATCCGGCGTACCTGGAGGTCGCGCTGGACAAGCTGGTCGCGGCCGGCGGCCTGGTGGAGACCCGGGGCGACGCCTTCCGGGTACGCATGGACGACCGCCCCCGGGCGGTCGACGTGGTCACGCTGCCCTACCCGGGCTTCGCCACCGACCTGCTGCCGATGGCGATCGGGCTGGCGGCGGTCAGCGAGGGCGGCTCACTGATCACCGAGAACATCTTCGACGGCCGGTTCATGTTCGCCAACGAGATGATGCGGCTGGGCGCGGAGATCCGTACCGATGGTCACCACGCCCTGGTGTGCGGCCGGGAGCGGCTGTCCGGCGCCCCGGTACGCGCCACCGACATCCGGGCCGGCGCCGGCCTGATCATCGCCGGGCTCTGCGCCGACGGGCTCACCGAGGTCTCGCACGTGCACCACGTCGACCGGGGCTACCCGGACTTCGTGGCCGACCTGCGCGCGCTCGGCGTCGAGGTGGAGCGTGGCACCGCGCCGGAGGAGCCGGACCTGGCCATCTGACGGCCGGGGCTTATCCCTCGTTAAGTAGGGTTCTCCCAGACGTTGCAGAACACGGCGAGGGAGAAGCAGATGGCGGGTCGACTCGCGGTCGTCGGTGCCGGGCTGATGGGCTCGGGCATCGCCCAGGTGGCGGCGCAGGCGGGCTGGCAGGTGACGCTGCGCGACATCGACGACGCGGCCACGAAGCGCGGCGTGGACGGCATCCGGAAGTCGCTGACGAAGTTCGCCGAGAAGGGCAAGATCGAGGCGTCCGACGTCGAGGCGACGCTGGCCCGGATCACCCCGACCACCGAGCTGGAGGCCGCCGCCGACGCGGACATCGTGGTCGAGGCGGTCTTCGAGAAGATCGAGATCAAGCACGAGGTGTTCCGCGCGCTCGACAAGATCTGCAAGGCGGACGCGGTGCTCGCCACCAACACGTCGGCCATCCCGGTGACCCAGATCGCCACCGCCACCGAGCGCCCGGAGTCGGTCGTCGGCACGCACTTCTTCTCGCCGGTGCCGATGATGAAGCTCTGCGAGCTGGTACGCGGCTACAAGACCAGCGACGCGACGATGGACACCGTCAAGTCGTTCGCCGAGGAGATCGGCAAGACCGTTGTGGTGGTCAACCGGGACATCGCCGGTTTCGTCACCACCCGGCTGATCTGCGCGCTGGCGATGGAGGCGGTCAAGCTCGTGGAGTCCGGCGTGATCTCCGCCGAGGACCTGGACACCGCCTGCAAGCTGGGCTTCGGCCACGCCATGGGCCCGCTCGCGACGGTCGACCTGACCGGCGTGGACGTGCTGCTCAACGCCACGCGCAACATCTACACCGACACCGCCGACGAGAAGTTCTTCCCGCCGGAGCTGCTCCAGCGCATGGCCACCGCCGGTGACCTGGGCCGCAAGACCGGCCAGGGCTTCTACTCGTACTGACCGGCCCGTCCCGCCCCCGGCCCGCACGGCCGGGGGCGGTTCACGTCCGGGGCGGGCTGAGCGCGGTGCCGATCAGCGCGAACGCGTCCGGGATGACCGTGCCCCAGTAGCCGAAGTTGTGCCGCCCGTCGGCCCAGGCGGCGCGTACCGGCTCCTCGGGCAGCGCCCGGGCCAGCGCGCGGACGTCGGAGAGGAAGTTGTCCTGCCGGCCGCACCAGAGCCCGACCGGGGTTCCGCGCAGCTTCTTCACGCCGGTGAAGACCGCGTCGCCGGGGCTCACCGCGGGGGAGAAGGCCGCCGCCATCCGCAGCCACTTCGGGTACGTCTCGGCCAGCAGCAACGCGCCGAAGCCCCCCATCGACCAGCCCCACACGGCCAGCCGGCTGCTGTCGAACCCGCGCCGGGCACACCAGGTGGGTACCTCCTCGCGCACCATCCGCTGCGGGTCGTCGTCACCGGCCGCGCGCCAGGACAGCCGCCCGCCGGCGGCGCCCGCGAGCGCGAACGGCGGGGCGCCCCGGCGTACCGCGTCGGTGAGGAAGCGGGCCAGCCCGAACCGGCCGTAGTCGCGCGGGGTGGCCGACGCGCCGTGCAGCACCAGGCAGACGGGCAGGCCGCGGCCGTCGCCGTACCCCTCGGGCACCGCGGTCCAGAAGTCCACCTCGCGGCCGCGCGCGGCGGACGCGATGCGGATGAGCCGCTCGTCGCCGGGCGGCGCGTCCGGCAGGGCCGGGGCCGGTCCCGGGCGGGGGCCGGCCAGTTGCCGGGCGGCCAGACCGCCGACCAGGCCGACCCCGGCGGTCCCGGCGGCGGCGGTGAGCACCGTCCGCCGGGTCAGCGTGTGTGCCATGCCGGCGAGTGTGCCATCCGGTACGCGTCGCGGGGGAGCCGCGCGACCTCTCCTTCACGGTGCCGGGACGGCCGCCGCGGGCCTGCTGTCCGGCTCACCGGTGCCCGGCGCGGTCCGGCGCAGGCCGGGGGTGAGCACGACGGTGGCGGCCAGGGCCACGGCGGCGAGCAGCGCGACGGCGCGCGACGGCGTGACCAGGTCGGCGAGCGCCCCGGCGAGCGCGGCGCACACCGCCTGCGCGGCGAGCATGCCGTTGCCGTGCAGGCCGAGCACCTGGCCCCGGGCCTCGGGCGGCGAGTGGGCGATCAGCCGTTCCTGCATCGGCAGGGTGGAGGCGTAGCCGACCGACGCGACGAGCGCGACGGCCATGGCCACCGGCAGCGGCGGCGACAGCAGGATCAGCAGGTACGGCAGGGGGAGCAGCACCCGCAGCGGATGGATCCACCTCTCGCGGAGGGCGGGGGACAGGAACCGCCCCACCACCACGTCCCCGGCCAGCATGCCGAGTGCGGCGGCGGCGAGCAGGAAGCCGGCGCGGTCGGCGGCGTACGGGACGAACAGCGCCTCGCAGCCGACGATCAGGCCGCCCGGCACCCAGAGGTTGAGCAGGAGAGACCGGCGGCCGGGGTCGGCCCAGAGCACCCGGTTCACGCGCAGCGTGCGGGTAACCGTCACCCGCTCGCTGGTCCGGGCCGGACGCTCGGTGAGCCCGAACCATCCCACCGCGGCGGACACCGCCCGCAGGACCAGCGCCAGCAGGAACACCTGGTACGGGCTCAGCCACACCAGCAGGACGCCGGCCAGCCCGAATCCGGCGATCTGCATGACGCCGACGCTCGTGTTCATCGTGGCCCGGGCCAGCACGTAGGCGTTCACCGGCACGATGTCGGTGAGCAGCGCCCACTTGGCGCCGGCGGCGACCGAGCCCACGTACGCGTTGCCGAAGATGATCGCGAAGCGGGCCCACAGCGGCAGTCCGGGCACCGCCTGGAGCGCCGCGCCGACGGTGGCGAGCAGGGCGGCGAAGGCCATCGCCCGGCGCGGCGGCACGCTGTCCGCGGCGGACAGCAGCGTCAGGCTGCCGAGGACTCCGGCCAGCGGCGCCCCGAACATGCTCAGCGCGGTGAGCAGCGCCGAGCCGGTCGACGCGTAGGTCAGCGCGCCCAGGGCCAGCGCCGACGTGGTGTGTGCGGCGATCCCGGCGCAGTTGGCCAGGAACAGGTTGCGGAACTCCCGGACCGCGAACAGTTCTGCGTACGTTCTCACCCGGGCATGGTCGGCTGGTCGTCGGCGGAATCCATAGACTTACGTCTGGAGGCGAAACGTGGGCGTCTGGCAGGTGCCGTCCGACCTGGTCGCGCGGAGTCGTTTCACGGTGTCGCCGATGGCCGAGACCGTCGGCGCGCTGAAGGCGCTGCGCCATCCGAAGGTCCCCTGGGAGCAGGCCTGGCGACGGCCGCACGTCGACGCGTTCCGGGAGATGCTTGCTGCCCGACCGGTGGTCCGGGCGCTGGTGGAGGCGTCGTTCGGCCTTCGGTGGGTAGCGGACTTCCTCACCATCGCGCCCGCCTCGGCGGACCCGACGTTCGCCGGGGAACTGACGGCCGTCGAGCGGTTGTCCGACGAGCGGATCCGGGCCGATCTGCGTGCCACCCGGCCGGGCCCGCTGGCGGCCGAACTGCTCGCGGACGGGCTCACCGGGCAGGTCGTGGAACTGCTCGACTGGATCTGGACGCACACCGTCGCGCCGGAGTGGCCGGAGCGGGAACGCCGGCTGCGGGCGGACATCGTGGCCCGTACCGCCGCCCTGAGCACCCGCGGCCTGGCCGGGGCGATCGCCGACATCAACCGCAACGTTCGGTGGCTGGGCGACGGCCGCCTCCAGGTCAACGACTACCCGGAGCCGCCGCTGTCGCTGCACGCGGCCGAGCAACTGGTCTTCCTGCCGGCCCACTGCCGCCGCGGCTGGGTGGTCTGGGACGCGCCGGCCCGGTTCGGGATGGTCTATCCGGCGCGCGGGATCCTGGTCGACCCCACCTCACCGGCGCCCGGCGGCCTGGCCCGGCTGATCGGCGCGAACCGGGCCGGCATCCTGGCCCGGCTGGAGGCGCCGCTGAGCACCTCGCAGCTCGTGGTGGTGACCGGGCTGTCCCTGGGCACGGTCAGCGACCACCTGCGGGTGCTGCTCGACGCGGGCGCGGTCGCCAAGCGGCGGTCCGGGCGCGAGGTGCTCTACTGGCGTACGCCGCTGGGCACCGCACTCGTCGACGGCGAATGAGCGGTGATCAGCCGTCGCGCTTGGTGGTCCAGCGGAACGTGGTCAGGCAGAGCACCAGGCCGATGACGCACCACGCGCCGAGCACCAGCGCGACGGTGCCCAGCTCGAACGAGCCGCCCGGCTCGCGGGCGCCGAAGCTGTCCGGCAGGAAGACCGAGCGCAGCCCCTGGCACATCCACTTGAGCGGGAAGATCGCCGCGACCTGCTGCATCCAGGTGGGCAGGCTGGTGAAGACGAAGAACACGCCGGAGATGAACTGGAGCACGAGCGCGACCGGGGTGACCACGGCCGAGCCGCTGCGGGCGGTGCGGGCCAGGGACGAGATGGCGATGCCGCACAGCGTGCAGGCGGTGATGCCGAGCACGGAGACCCAGCCGAACGTCAGCCACTTGGCGGTGGTCTGCGGCAGGTCCAGGTCGAACATCGCCACCGAGACGGCGAGCAGCAGCACGGTCTCGGCGATGCCGATGACCACCACCATGATCACCTTGCCGGCGAACCAGACCCACTTCGGCATCGGCGTGCCGCGGTAGCGTTTGAGCACGCCGCGGTCCCGCTCGATCGGGATCCAGATGCCGAGGTTCTGGAAGCTCACAGTCATCAGGCCGGTCGCGATCATGCCGGTGATGAAGTACTGCGTGTAGCTGACCCCCGGAGCGATCTCGTCGCTGAAGATCGCCGCGAAGATCAGGATCATGATGATCGGGAAGCCCATCGTGAACACGACGGACTCCCGGCTGCGCAGGAACTGGGTGATCTCCAGCCGTCCCTGACGCAGCGCCAGCGCGCCGGCGCCGGGCCGCCGGGCCGAGGTGGCGACGACCGGGGCCGCCGGCTTCGTCGTGGTGGTCATGAGTGTCCGATCATCCGCAGGTAGACGTCTTCCAGGGTCGGCCGGGTCACGGTGAGGCCGGGCACCTCGCCGCCGAAGCGCGCGGCCAGGTCGGCCACCAGCGCCGTCGGCGTCGCGGTCTCCGCCGAGGCCGGCGTCCCGTCGGGGGTACGCCAGGAGACGGTCGCCAGCGACTCCTGCCGGTTGCCCAGCGCGTTCGGCGGCGCGACCTCGATCACCCGCCCGGCGGCGATCACGCCGACCCGGTCGGCGAGCGCCTCGGCCTCGTCCAGGTAGTGGGTGGTGAGCACGATCGTGGTGCCGGCGGCGGACAGGTCCCGGATCAGCTCCCAGAACTCGCGCCGGGCCTCCGGGTCGAAGCCGGTGGTCGGCTCGTCGAGGAAGAGCAGCTCGGGGCGGCCGACGATGCCCAGCGCCACATCCAGGCGGCGCTTCTGCCCGCCGGAGAGGGTGTGCGTACGCGCCTTGGCCTTGGCGCCCAGCCCGACCCGCTCGACCACCTTGTCCGGGTCGTCGGCGCCCGGGTAGAAGCCGGAGAAGTGGCGGACCACCTCGATGACGCTGAGCTCGTCGAACTCACCGGTGCCCTGGAGCACGATGCCGACGCGCGAGCGCCAGCCGGCGTCGGGGTGGGCGGGGTCGGCGCCGAGCACGCGTACCTCGCCGGCGTCGCGCTGCCGGTAGCCCTCCAGGATCTCGACCGTCGTGGTCTTGCCGGCGCCGTTCGGGCCGAGCAGGGCGAACACCTCGCCCCGGCGGACGTCCAGGTCCACCGAGGCGACGGCGACGTTGTCGCCGTACGCCTTGCGCAGTCCTCGCACGGAAATCGCGAGCTCGTTCTCCATGGCGTCAAGTGTGCGTCGTGCGGTCGCCCGTTCCACTGCCGGGTCGGCTATATACGCGAGGTATACACTCGGTGTAGTCTCTGGTCATGACGGTTCCCCTGACCCTGCTCGGGCTGCTCGAACGCGAACCGAGCCACGGCTACGACCTCAAGCGCGACTACGACACCTTCTTCGGGCGCGGCAAGCCGCTGCCGTACGGGCAGGTCTACTCGACGCTGAGCCGGCTGGCCCGCGACGGCAAGGTGGTGGTCGGCGACGTCGCTCCCGGGGCCGGGCCGGACCGCAAGCGCTACGTCATCACCGACGTGGGCGCCACCGAGGTGGAGCACTGGCTGACCGAGCCGGTCGAGCCGGAACCACACCTGCAGACGCTGTTGTTCACCAAGGTCGTGCTCGCGCTGATGCTCGACCGCCCGGCCGAGGAGTACCTGGACACCCAGCGTGCCGCGCACCTGCGCCGGATGCGCGAACTCACGGAGATCAAACGCAGCGGCGAACTCGTCGACGTGATGCTGGCCGACCACGGCCTCTACCACCTCGAGGCGGACCTGCGGTGGATCGAGACGACGGGCGCCCGGCTGGACGCCCTGAGAAAGGCGGTACGGCCATGAGCCCGATGATCGAGGCACGCGACGTCACGTACGCGTTCGGCGAGACACCCGCCCTGCGCGGCGCGAGCCTCGCCGTGGGGGCCGGCGAGGTCGTCGCCGTGATGGGACCGAGTGGCTCCGGCAAGTCGACGTTGCTGCACTGCCTGGCCGGCATCCTGCGCCCCGACTCCGGTGAGGTCCGGTTCGACGGTGCCCGGATCGACACGCTCGGCGAGGCCGACCGCACCGCGCTGCGCCGCGACAGCTTCGGCTTCGTCTTCCAGTTCGGTCAGCTCGTGCCGGAACTCACCGCGGCGGAGAACGTGGCGTTGCCGCTGCTGCTGCGCGGTGTCCGCCGCACTCCGGCGCTGCGGGCCGCGCGGGGCTGGTTCGAGCGGCTCGGCCTGGCCGGCATGGAGCACCGCCGCTCCGGCGAACTGTCCGGCGGGCAGGCCCAGCGGGTCGCGCTGGCTCGCGGCCTGGTCGCCGAGCCCCGGGTGCTGTTCGCCGACGAGCCCACCGGCGCGCTCGACTCGCTCACCGGCGAGGAGGTGATGACGCTGCTGGTGGACGCCGCCCGCGAGAAGGGCACCACAGTCGTCCTGGTGACGCACGAGGCGCGCATCGCCGCGTACGCCGACCGGGAGGTCATGGTGCGGGACGGCCGGGTCAACGCCCCTGCCGGGGTCGCCTCGTGATCGGGCTCGCGCTCCGGCTCGCCGTCGCCGGTGGCCGGGAGGCGCTGCTCCGGCTGGTCGCCGTCGCCGCCGCCGTCGCGGTCGGCACCGGGCTGCTGCTCACCACGCTCGCCGGTGTGCACGCCACCGACGCCCAGCTCACCCGCTACGCGTCGATGTACCCGCAGGAGACGGCCGACGCGTCCGCCGACCCGCTGCTGTGGTCCACCCGCACCGACTACTTCCGGGGCGATCAGATCCTCCGCATCGACGTCGCCGCGACCGGTCCGGACGCGCCCACGCCGATCGGCGTCCCCCGCGCGCCGGGGCCCGGCGAGTACTACGCCTCCCCGGCGCTGCGGAAGCTGCTGGCCACCACCCCCGCCGACCAGCTCGCCGACCGCTACCCGGGCCGGGACCTCGGCGTCGTCGGGCCGGCGGCGCTCACCTCGCCGGACACCCTGCTCGTTCTGGTCGGCGGCACCCCGGAGCAGGTCGGGAAGCTGGACCAGGTCAGGAAGGTCACCCGGCTCGACGACAACCGGGCTCCGCTGCCGAGGGCGGCGATCGACCTCATCCTCGGCGTGGCCGCGGGCGGACTGCTGTTTCCCGTACTCGTCTTCATCGGCACGGCGACCCGGCTCGGCGCCGCCCGCCGGGAGCAGCGGTTCGCCGCCATGCGGCTGGTCGGGGCCACGCCCCGGCAGATCTCGGTCGTCGCCGCCGTCGAGGCCGCGCTCGCGGCGGCGGCCGGCGCTGCGGCCGGCTTCGCGGCGTTCTTCGCGTTCCGCGGGCAGCTCGCCGGCATCCCGTTCACCGGCATGCCGTTCTTCCCCGGCGACATGGCCATCGGTGCGCCGGAGGCCCTCCTGGTGGCGCTCGGCGTGCCGGCGGGCGCGGCGGCCGCGGCCTGGATCGCGCTGCGCCGGGTCCGGATCTCCCCGCTCGGTGTCAGCCGCCGGGTCACGCCCCGGCCGCCCCGGATGTACCGGCTGATCCCGCTCGCGCTCGGCCTGGCCGGGCTGGGCTTCGCCCTGGTGTACCGGCCGCCCACGTCGGACGGCCAGACGGCGCTGTTCCTGCCCGCCCTGCTGCTGGTCATGGTGGGGCTGATCACCGGCGGCCCGTGGTTGACCATGGTCGGCGCCCGGGCGATGGCAGCCCGGGCCAGCCGGCCGGCCGCGCTGATCGCCGCGCGCCGGCTCGCCGACAACCCGGCCGCCGGGTTCCGGGCGGTGAGCGGCGTGATGCTCGCGTTGTTCGTCACGACGGTGGCCGTGGGCGTGATGGGGACGATCGCGTACGAGCGCGGTCCGGCGCCCCGGGGTTCCCTGGAGGCCGGCCGGCTGTCGATGGTGCTGACGGACGACGCCCCGGCGCCGGGCACGCTGCTGGCCGATCTGGCGGCGGTTCCCGGCGTCCGCAACCCGGTGCTCGTCCGGGAGAACCCGGTACGCGGTGACGGCCGCGACTCCGGAGTGATCGCCTGCGCGGACATCCCGCCCGCCTACGGGCGGTGCGCAGCCGGGGCGAGCGTCGCCGAGGTGCCGCCGGGCCTGATCCCCTGGCGGGAGTCTGCCTCGGCCGACCGGGTCTGGCCGTCGTCCCCGGTGGACCCGGTGGCCCTCGCGGGACTCCCGGCTGATTCGGTGGCGGTCGACGCGGAGGACCCGGTGGCGGTGGAGCGGGCCCGGACGGTCCTCGAAGCCGCGTTCCCCACCTTCTTCGTGGCCCCGAACGTGCCGGGCGACTTCGAGGCCGACTTCGCGGACACCATGCGGGGCTGGCAGCGGCTGGCCGACCTCGTCGTGGTGGCCGGTCTCGCGCTCGCCGGATGCAGCCTGGCCGTGGCGGTGGCGGCCGGTCTCAGTGAACGGAGGCGGCCGTTCAGCCTGCTGCGGCTCAGTGGTGCCCCGGTGCGGCTGCTGCGCCGCGTGGTGACGCTGGAGAGCGTGGTGCCGCTGCTGACCGTCGCCGTGGTCGCGGTCGGGATGGGACTGGCCGCCGCGCACCTGTTCCTGCGCGCGCAGATGGGCTACGACCTGCGCCTACCGGGGATCGGGTTCGCGGCGGTCATGGCCCTCGGCGTACTGGGCTGCCTCGCGGTGATCGCCGCGACCCTGCCGCTGCTGGAACGGATCACCGGTCCGGAGACCGCCCGCAGCGAGTGACCCGTACGGTGGGCCGGCAGCACGCCGGCCCACCGGCGCGGGCATCGGGTTGTGTGGTTTTCCACACTCTCTTTTACTGAACGGTAACTTAAACTCCGGCCATGGACGACGCGATGCCGGGACGGCTGCCCGAGCGGGACCGCCCGTGGGTGATGCGCACGTACGCCGGGCACTCCTCCGCCGCGGCCACCAACGCGCTCTTCCGCCGCAACCTGGCGAAGGGGCAGACCGGCCTGTCGGTCGCCTTCGACCTGCCCACCCAGACCGGGTACGACCCGGACCACGAGCTGGCCTCCGGTGAGGTGGGCCGGGTCGGCGTGCCGGTGGCGCACCTGGGCGACATGCGGGCGCTGTTCGAGGGCATCCCGCTCGCCGAGATGAACACCTCGATGACCATCAACGCCCCGGCGATGTGGCTGCTCGGCCTCTACGGCACCGTCGCCGCCGAGCAGGGCGCGGAGCTGAGCCGCTGCGCCGGCACGACGCAGAACGACATCATCAAGGAGTACCTGTCCCGGGGGACGTACATCTTCCCGCCCGCGGCGTCGCTGCGGCTGACCGCCGACGTGATCGCGTACACGCTGCGTGAGATGCCCCGGTGGAACCCGGTGAACATCTGCTCGTACCACCTCCAGGAGGCGGGCGCGACGCCGGTGCAGGAGGTCGGCTTCGCGCTCGCCACCGCGGTAGCCGTGCTCGACACCGTCCGCGACTCCGGCCAGGTGCCGCCCGAGCGGATGGGCGACGTGGTCCAGCGGATCTCGTTCTTCGTCAACGCCGGAGTGCGCTTCGTCGAGGAGATCGCCAAGATGCGCGCGTTCGGCGCGCTCTGGGACGAGATCACCCGCGACCGATACGGCGTGGAGAACCCGAAGCAGCGCCGGTTCCGCTACGGCGTCCAGGTCAACTCGCTGGGCCTGACCGAGGCGCAGCCGGAGAACAACATCCAGCGGATCGTGCTGGAGATGCTCGGTGTCACGCTGTCCCGCGACGCACGTGCCCGGGCGGTGCAGCTGCCCGCGTGGAACGAGGCGCTGGGCCTGCCCCGCCCGTGGGACCAGCAGTGGTCGCTGCGGATGCAGCAGGTGCTGGCGTACGAGTCGGACCTGCTGGAGTACCCGGACCTGTTCGCCGGCTCGCACGTGATGACCGCGCTGGTCGACGAGATCGTCTCCGGCGCCCGGGTCGAGCTGGAGAAGGTGCTGGAGATGGGCGGCGTGGTCACAGCCGTCGAGACCGGCTACCTCAAGAGCGCGCTCGTCGCCTCGCTCGCCGACCGGCGCCGGCGGATGGAGTCCGGCTCGGACGTGGTGATCGGCGTCAACCGGTTCACCGAGACCGAGCCGTCGCCGCTGACCGCGGCCGGCGCCGAGGCCATCGAGCAGGTGGACCCGGCTGTCGAGGAGGCGGCCACCGACGGCGTACGCCGGTGGCGGGCCGACCGGGACGCGGCGGCGGTCGAGGCGGCGCTGGACCGGCTGCGCGCGGATGCCGCCACCACGGCGAACCTGATGCCGGCGACGCTCGGATGTGTCCGGGCCGGTGTCACCACCGGCGAGTGGGCGGGCGCGCTGCGCCAGGTGTACGGCGAGTACCGCGCGCCGACCGGCCTGGCCGGGGCGGTCGGCACGGCCGGTGACGCGACCCTCGCCGGGGTCCGCGAGCGGGTCGTCGCGACCGCCCGGGAGCTGGGCAGCGGGCGGCTGCGGCTGCTGGTCGGCAAGCCGGGGCTGGACGGGCACTCCAACGGCGCGGAGCAGATCGCGGTACGCGCCCGCGACGCCGGTTTCGAGGTGGTCTACCAGGGCATCCGGCTGACCGCCGGGCAGATCGTCGCGGCGGCCGTGGAGGAGGACGTCGACCTGGTCGGCCTCTCCGTGCTGTCCGGCTCGCACCTGGCCGCCGTGCCGGCGGTGCTGGACGGGCTGCGCGCGGCCGGACGGGGCGACCTGCCGGTGGTGGTGGGCGGGATCATCCCGGCCGCGGACGCCGAGGCGCTGCGGTCCGCCGGGGTGGCCCGGGTGTTCACGCCGAAGGACTTCGCGCTCACCGGCATCATCGACGAACTGGTCACCGTGATCCGCGAGGCGAACGCGCTGGATCCGGCACGCTGAAAGCATCACAAAGCCTAAAGTCGGGGCAAGACACCCACTGAAGGGCGAGATGATGACCGCGTCGTTGGAGATGCCCCGGGTCCAGGAGTGCGCCGTCCGGTCCTGCGCCTACAACCACACGAACGACTGCCACGCGTTCGCCATCACGATCGGCAGCAGCGACCACGCGCACTGCCACACGTTCGTGGAGATGCCCGTGCGCGGTGGCATCGACCAGCTCGTAGCCCAGGTCGGTGCGTGCTCGCGCGCGGACTGCCGGCACAACGCCGACCTGGAGTGCCACGCCCCGGCCATCACCGTCGGCCCGGACATGGACCTGGCCGACTGCATGACCTACGAGAGCCGCTGAGCCGCCGCGGTCAGACGCGGAAACCGGCCTCCCGGGCGGCGGCGCGTTCCCGGCGCCGCTCCCGGCGGCGGCGGAACAGCCAGGGCACGAAGATCACCAGGCCGACCACGAACACCAGCACCAGCACCGGCAGCACCAGCGCCACCACCGACATCACCACGCTCGTCGCGTCCTCGGCGGTGCTGGCCACCGGCGCGCCCACACCGGCGGTGGTGGCGTTGATGACCGGCCGGGCGGCGGCCTTGAGCAGGTGCACGCCGAGCGCGATGAGCACGCCGACCACCACCGGCACCCACTGGTGCGTGGAGAAGAACGTATCCGGGTCGCTGACGGTGACCGTCTCCGAGCCGGCGCCCGCGCCGAACGCGAGCCCGCCCGCGGTCGGCCGGACCACCGTCTGCACCACGTCGTTGACGTGGTCGACCACAGGCACCTTGTCGGCCACCACCTCCACCGCGAGCAGCACCGCGAGGATCAGCACCACCCAGCCGTTGCCGAGCCACTGCCAACCGCTCGGCAGCTCGACCAGATCGGTGTAGCGGGACAGCAGACCCATCAGCAGAAGCGGGATGTAGGCGTTGAGGCCCGCCGAGGCGGCCAGACCGGAACCGGTGAGGACTTCGAGCACGATCTCAATATGGCACCGGTACGCCAGTGGCGCTCGTCGGCGTCCGCCGGGGCCTCGGCTACCCTCGGCGGGTGCGGTTGGTCATTGCGAAGTGCTCGGTGGACTATGTCGGACGGCTCTCGGCCCACCTGCCCCCGGCGACCCGGTTGCTGATGGTGAAGGCGGACGGGTCGGTGTCGATCCACGCCGACGACCGGGCCTACAAGCCGTTGAACTGGATGAGCCCGCCCTGTCGGCTGGAGGAGGCGCCCGGCGTCTGGCGGGTGGTGAACAAGGCCGGCGAGGAACTGCGCATCACCCTGGAGGAGATCTTCCAGGACACCTCGTACGAGCTGGGCGTGGACCCGGGCCTGCGCAAGGACGGCGTCGAGGCGCACCTCCAGGAACTGCTCGCCGCGAACCCGGCGACGCTGGGGGAGGGCTACACGCTGGTCCGGCGCGAGTACATGACCGCGATCGGGCCGGTCGACCTGCTCTGCCGGGACGCCAACGGCGGCGCGGTGGCGGTCGAGGTGAAGCGGCGCGGCGAGATCGACGGCGTGGAGCAGCTCACCCGCTACCTGGAGCTGATGAACCGCGATCCGCTGCTCGCGCCGGTCAGCGGCGTGTTCGCCGCGCAGGAGATCAAGCCGCAGGCCCGGGTGCTCGCCACCGACCGCGGGATCCGCTGCGTGGTGGTCGACTACGACAAGCTGCGCGGCATCGAGCGCGACGAGCTGACGCTGTTCTGAGGCGTCGCCTCAGCGGCCCCGGCCGTACATCAGCTTGGCGATCTTGACGATGCGGGCGACGTCGGCCGGGGTGCGCTCGAACGTCATCGCCGGCAGCAGCGACCGGGCCCGGCGGCGGGTGACCGACTTGGGCCGGCCGAACTCGCGCAGCCCCTCCTCGCCGTGGATGCGGCCGAAGCCGGACTCGCCCGTGCCGCCGAACGGCAGCGTCGACATGCCGGCGAACGTCAGCGCCGAGTTGACCGAGGCCATCCCGGAGCGCAGCCGCCGCGCCACCGCCACCGCCCGCGCCCGGCCGAAGACCGAACCCCCGAGCCCGTACGGCAGCGCGTTGGCCCGCTCGACCGCCTCGTCCACGTCGCGGACGCGGTTGACCACGAGCGTCGGGCCGAACGTCTCCTCCTGGACGGCGGCCGAGTCCTCCGGCACGTCCACGAGCACCGTCGGGTGCACGTAGGGCGGCTGGACCGCCTCGGGGCCGCCGAGCACCGCACGGCCGCCCCGGTCGATCGCGTCATCGATGTGCCGGCGGATGACGTCGATCTGCGACGGCATGGTGATCGGGCCGAGGTCGGAACCGTCGGCGCCCACCGTGAGCCGCCCGGCCTTGGCCACCACCTTCTCCACGAACGCGTCGAAGACCTGGTCGACCGCGTAGACCCGCTCGATGCCGATGCAGGTCTGGCCGGCGTTGGTCAGCCCGCCCCACACGCACGCCTCCGCCGCGGCGTCCAGGTCGGCGTCCGTGTCCACGATCATCGCGTCCTTGCCGCCGGCCTCCAGCAGCACCGGCGTGAGCGACTCGGCGCAGGCGGCCATCACCCGCTTCGCGGTCGCTGTCGAGCCGGTGAACGCCACCTTGCCGACCCCGGAGCGGCACAGCGCCGCGCCGACCGCGCCGAACCCGTGCACCACCTGGAACACCGGCTGCTCCGGCACCACCTCGGCGAACCGGTCGACCAGCCACTGACCGACCGCCGGGGTGTACTCGCTCGGCTTGAACACCACCGCGTTGCCGGCCGCCAGCGCGTACGCGGCGGAGCCGATCGGGGTGAAGACCGGGTAGTTCCACGGGCCGATCACGCCGACCACGCCGTACGGCTGGTATTCCAGGTGACCGGTGAACTCGGCCAGGATCAGGCGGGAGCGGACCCGGCGCGGCCCGAGCACCCGCCGGGCGTTGCGGGCCGCCCAGTCGATGTGCTCCAGCGCGGTGAGGATCTCCACCACCGCGTCACCGACCGGCTTGCCGCCCTCGGTGTGCATCAGGTCGGCCAGTTCCTCGATCCGCCGGGCGAGCACGCCGCGCCAGCGCTGGAGGCGGTCCCGCCGGCCGGCGAAGCCGAGCCCGGCCCACCAGTCGCCGGCCTCCCGGGCGCGGTCGACGGCGGCACGCACGTCCGCCTCGGCGGCCAGCGGGAATCGGCCCGCCTCGGCGCCGGTGGCCGGGCTGGTCGACACCAACAGACCCTCGGAGATGAGCGGGGCGCCCGGCACATGTACAGCGGTCATGGCCGAAGTCTAGACCCGAGGATTACTCGCCGGTAGGTGTCGAACGCGCCGTACGCTGCGCGGACGATCAGCCGGCGCATCGACGGAGATGCCGTCCGAAACGGCGAACGGGAGATGACCGGCCGGGGTCGCGGGGGTGACCGCGCGGTGGTGCAAGCCACTACGGTGAGGTGGCAGGCTGACGCCGCGGGGCGATGTGGGGTGGAGGTCGACTGTCCATGGAGGAGCATCCTGAGCTGATGCCGTTGCTGACGGTGTCCGGCGGGGCGATGCGAGGGCTCACGTTCCGGGTCGGCCAGGACGCGCAGGTGATCGGCCGCGCGCCGACTGCCGACATCGTGCTCGCCGACCCGCACCTGAGCCGCCGGCACGCCACCGTCCGGGCCACCCCGGAAGGGGTGATGCTCACCGACCTCGGCTCGACCAACGGCACCTGGCTCAACGACACCCGGGTCACCGGCAGCGTGGCGATCGCCGACGGCGACGTGGTCCGCTTGGGCCGCACCGACCTGCGCCTCTACGACCCGGGCGTGGCCCGGACCGACCCGGTCGGGATGAGCTTCGGCGCGATGCGCCGCGACCAGCGTCCCACCCTGCCGCTGCCCGTCCCCGGGCCGCGTCAGCCGATCGAGGCGCGCGAGGCCCAGCCGGCCGACGCCCGCTAGACCTCCGCACCCGCCGGCCCGCGCGCTCAGCCCGCGCGCCCCGCCACCCGCCACCCGCCGCCGTCGGCGGGGCCGGGGGACGGTGGACCGGGCGGGGTGGCGCCGGGCCCGGTCGATCATGAAGTTGGCGGCGTTCTGCGTCCGGTTTGTCGCCGCCAACTTCATGATCGACGCGCAAAGA
>NZ_WBKS01000125.1:0-17974 GCF_008868145.1 Micromonospora sp. AMSO1212t | reverse complement strand
TCCTCGGGGTGGATCTACGGGGTGGGGATCATCCTGCACCCCCGAGGGCTGCGGCGGCAGTCCTCGGACGGTGCGCTGCGGGCGTGACAGCGCTCCCGGCGTAACATCGTGGGTCGACCGTGCCGCTGTGGAAGTGGACCGGTCACACGCTCTGCCGCGCCGGCGACGGTCGCGCGGTGTGCGACTGTTGTCTGAGTCAGGATCAGCAGGGCATTCGGAAGGAGCCCGACATCACCAGCGAACTCCCGCGACTCGCGGCGGTTACCCGGCCGCAGCGGGGTTCCGGCGCGTCGAGGGCCACCTACGTGCCGTCTGCCGGGGCAGGGCTGCTCGGCGGCGTACCGCCGGGCGAGCGGCTGCGGGTGCTGCTGGTCGAGGACGACGAGGGTGACGCCTTCCTGGTCGGTGAGCTGCTCGCCGAGACCAACTCGATGATCGACCTGCTGGTCGCCACGAGCCTCAGCGAGGCCCGGCAGCGGGTGATGGGCGTGGACTGCGTCCTGCTCGATCTGGGCCTGCCCGACGCGCAGGGGCTGGACGGGCTGCGCCGGGTGCTGGAGATGGCCAGCGGCGCGGCGGTCTGCGTGCTGACCGGCCGCTCGGACGAGCACCTGGGCATCGTCGCGGTCGCCGAGGGGGCGCAGGACTACCTGGTCAAGGGCCAGGTCGACGGTGTCCTGCTGACCCGGGCGCTGCGCTACGCGGTCGAGCGCAAGCGGGCCGACGAGAACGCCCGCCGGCTGCGTGAGGTGGAGTTGCGCCAGGCCGAGTCCGCCCGCCTGGAGCGCGGCCTGCTGCCGCAGCCGCTGATGACCACCGACGAGGTGTCGGTGCACACGTTCTACCGGCCGGGCCGGCACGCGGCGCTGATCGGCGGCGACTTCTACGACGTGGTGCAGACCCGGCCGGACCGGATCGATTTCATCGTCGGCGACGTCTGCGGGCACGGCGTGGACGAGGCGGCGCTCGGCGTCGAACTGCGCGTGGCCTGGCGGGCGCTGGTGCTGGCCGGGGTGCCGGACGACGAGGTGCTGCCCGCGCTGGAGCAGGTGCTGATGAGTGAGCGCCGCCTCCAGGAGATCTTCGCGACGGTGGCCACGACCCGGCTAGACCTGGCGTCGGCGCGGGCCACGGTACGCCTCGCCGGTCACCCGCCGCCGCTGCTGCTCAGCGGTGGCAAGGTCGCGCCGGTGCCGGCCAAGGGCGGGCTGCTGCTGGGCGTACGCCCGCGCCGCCCGGTCGCCTTCGACCTGGAGTTCGACACCGACGACTGGTCCCTGCTGATGTACACCGACGGCCTCATCGAGGGCCGGGTGGACGGCGGGGACGAGCGCCTCGACGTGCCGGGCCTGACCGGTCTGCTCGCCGACCCGGCGAACCGGGCGGTGCCGCTGTCCGAACTGCCCGCGTGGCTGGTCGGGCGGGCCGAGCAGATCAACGGCGGCCCGCTCGCCGACGACGTGGCGATGTTGCTGGTGACCCGGGGCACCGGCCGGTGAGCGAACAGCGAACCGGTCCGGCAAGCCCGGCAGTGCCGAACGGAGAAGAACCTGTGAAGGCGTACCAGCAGGGGTGGACCCTGCGGCGGCGGGTGGGCGCGCTGCTCGGCGTGGTGGTGGTGCTGCTGCTCGGCCTGGCCGCCGCGGAGGCGGCGGTCGCCGCGAAGAACCGCGAGAACATCGACGCGGTGCTGCTCAAGACCGGTCCGCTGCGCGTCCAGGCGCAGGAGCTGATGAGCGTGCTGCTCGACCAGGAGACCTCGGTGCGCGGGTACGCGGTGAACGGTGCCCGCAGCGACCTGGAGCCCTACCAGGAGGGCGTGAAGCGCGAGCAGAGCCTGGTCACCTCGATCCGGGATCTCTCCGCCGACTACCCGGACGTGCGCCGGTCCCTGGAACTGGTGGAGCAGCAGACCGCGCAGTGGCGGACCCAGGTGGCCGAGCCGGTGATCACCACCGTCGAGCGGGACGGCCCGGAGGCCGGCCAAGCGCTGATCACGGACGCCACCCGCCAGCAGTTCGACGGCATCCGCACGTCGGTGAACACGCTCCAGGACGAGATCCTCACCGTCCGGGAGGAGACCGCCGACCGGGTCAACTCGACGAGCAACACGCTGGTCGTGCTGCTGGTCATCGCCGCGCTGGTGGTGACGACCGCCGGTGTGGTCATGCTGCTCTCGCTGGACCGGATCCTGATCCGCCCGCTGGCCGCCCTGGTCAGCCAGGTGCGCGAGGTGGCCGACGGCGACTACCGGCACCACATCGAGGGATCCGGCCCGCCGGAGTTCCGCCGGCTCGCCGAGGACATCGACCAGATGCGGATGAAGATCGCCCGGGAGCTGGACGAGGTACGCGAGGCGCGGGAGCGCATCGAGTGGGTCAACAGCCAGTTGCAGAAGCAGGCCGAGGAGCTGACCCGCTCCAACCGTGACCTTGAGCAGTTCGCGTACGTCGCCTCGCACGACCTCCAGGAGCCGCTGCGCAAGGTGGCGAGCTTCTGTCAGCTCCTCCAGCGGCGGTACGCCGGTCAGCTCGACGAGCGGGCCGACCAGTACATCGCGTTCGCGGTGGACGGCGCGCAGCGCATGCAGCGGCTGATCAACGACCTGCTGGCGTTCTCCCGGATCGGGCGGCTGACCACCGGTTTCACCGAGGTCGACCTGAACAAGGTGATGGGCGACGTGGCGGGGCAGACCGAGGCGGCGTTGCAGTACTCCGACGCGGAGCTGACCTGGGGCGAGATGCCCACCATCCGCGGCGAGGAGCCGCTGCTGACCAACCTGCTGGTCAACCTGGTCAGCAACTCGGTGAAGTTCCGCCGGCCCGACGTGCCGCCGAAGGTGCACGTGTCGGCGCGGCTGGTGGACGGCGAGTGGGAGATCAGCTGCCGGGACAACGGCATCGGGATCGAACCGGAGTTCGCCGACAAGATCTTCGTGATCTTCCAGCGGCTGCACTCGAAGGACGCGTACCCGGGCACCGGCATCGGACTGGCCATCGTCAAGAAGATCGTGGAGTATCACGGCGGCCGGGTCTGGGTGGACACCGATGCCGGCGAGGGCACCACCATCCGGTTCACGCTGCCCGCGCTGGAGGCCGACATCGAGGCCGCCCGGGCGGCGGAGGCCGCGGCGGACGAGGACGCGACGGACGCGGAGGACGCCGCGGAGCCCGCCGAGGCGCCGGCGGCCGAGGGCGCCGACGGTGACCCGGCGGACGTCGGCCGGCAGCCGGACGGCGAGGCACGCGAAGAGCCGCCCGCGGAGGCGGACCGACACGGTACAAACGGTGGCATGAAGGAGACGGTGGGATGACCGCGCCCGCGGACGGCAAGAGCCCGATCGAGGTCCTGCTCGTCGAGGACGACCCCGGCGACGTGCTGATGACCCAGGAGGCGTTCGAGGAGCACAAGCTCCGCAACCGTCTCACCGTCGTCTCCGACGGCGCCGAGGCGCTCGCCTACCTGCGCCGCGAGGGCCAGTACGCGGACGCGGTGACGCCCGACCTGGTCCTGCTCGACCTGAACCTGCCCCGCCGGGACGGCCGGGAGGTGCTGGAGGAGATCAAGAAGGACGAGGAACTGCGCCGGATCCCGGTCGTGGTGCTCACCACCTCGCAGGCCGACGAGGACATCCTGCGCAGCTACCAGCTGCACGCCAACGCCTACGTGACCAAGCCGGTGGACTTCGAGCGGTTCATCTCGGTGGTCCGCCAGATCGACGAGTTCTTCGTCAGCGTGGTCAAGCTGCCTCCGCGTGGCTGACCCGCTGCTGGACGACGTCGGCACGCTGCTGCGGGAGGCGGCGGCCAAGGTCGTCGTGCCGTTGTTCCGCCGGCTCGACGCGTCCGACATCTCCGAGAAGGCACCCGGCGAGGTGGTCACCGTCGCCGACCGCGAGGCCGAGGCGCTGATCTCCGAGGGCCTGCGGCGGCTGCGTCCCGGCTCGGTGGTGGTCGGCGAGGAGGCGGTCGCCGATGACCCGGACCTGCTGCGGCACCTGCGTGGCGGCGGCGACGTCTGGCTGGTCGACCCGGTCGACGGCACCTCCAACTTCGCCGCCGGCCGCAGGCCGTTCGCGCTGATGGCGGCGCTGCTCACCGACGGCGTGCCGGTGGCGTCCTGGGTGTACGACCCGCTGGACGGCACGATGGCGGCGGCCCGGCTCGGCGCGGGCACCCGGCTGGACGGGGCGTCGCCGAGTGCGCCGCAGGCCGAGCCGCGGGTGGGCGCGCTGCGGGGCACCGCGGCGACGAAGTTCCTTCCCCCGGACTTCCGCCGCCGGGTGGAGGAGGGCGGGCGCCGGATCGGCGAGCTGCTGCCCGGCCAGCACTGCGCCGGCCGGGAGTACCTGGACGTGCTCACCGGCGCGCAGCAGTTCGTGCTGTTCTGGCGCACCCTGCCGTGGGACCACACGCCCGGCGCGCTGCTGGTGCGGGAGGCCGGCGGTGTGGCCCGCCGGTTCGACGGCACCGACTACCACCCGGCCGACGAGGGCCGGGGGCTGCTCGTCGCAGCGAGCCCGGAGGTCTGGGACGAGGTGAGCGCCGCTCTGCTGGGCGGTTGAGCGGCGCTGCGCGACGAGCACGGCACGCTGCGTCGACGTCGGACGCCGTACGCCGTCGCCGGCCTGGCGTGTGGCGCGTGGTCCGGTATCGTGACCGGCGGTCTCCGCCAGCAGGCCGCCGTCCGGCGCCGGCGGAGACGCCGCTCGGTGTGCGGGGGCCGGCGGTCGACGGAAGGACCAACACGTGCCCAGGACCAGCCCTACCGGCCGGCGCGTCCGGCGGTCGCTGCTCGCCGCGCTCGCCGCGGTGGCCGTGCTGCTCGGCTCCGGCGTGGCCGCCGGGCCGGCCGCCGCCGTACCCAGCCCGAACGCCCCCAACGAGGGCGGTAGCAAGCAGTTGCGGGCGGCGTTGGAGGCGGCGGCGAAGGGTCACATCGAGGCCCAGAACAAGCTGGAGAACTCCAAGCGCCGGCAGAAGGCCCTCGCCGCCCAGCTCACCGACATCGAGGCGCGCCTCGTCGGGCTCAGCGAGCAGGCCGGCGAGGTCGCCGCGCAGTCGTACCGGATGGGCCGGCTGACCGCCACGTCGATGCTGCTGGCGAGCGCCGACCCGAACGACTTCCTCAAGCGCGCGGCCGAGCTGGACGTGATGGCCCAGCGGGACAGCAAGCGGCTGCGGGAGCTGGCCGACGCGAAGGCGCAGGCGGCCGAGGCGAAGCTCGCCATCGACGCCGAGGTGCGCGAGCAGGCCAAGCAGGTCGCGGTGCAGGCCCGCAAGAAGAAGGACGCCGAGGTGGCGCTGGCGAAGGTCAGCTCCGGCGCCGGGTCCGGGTTCAACGGCACCTCCTCGTCGGCGAGGCCCGCGCCGCGCAACTCGGACGGCTCTTGGCCGTCGGAGTCCTGCTCGGTGGACGACCCGACGCCCGCGTCCGGCTGCATCACGCCGCGGACGCTGCACATGCTCCAGCAGGCCAAGGCGGCCGGTTACAAGCGCTACGCCTCCTGTCACCGCAGCGGTGGCGGCGGCGAACACCCCAAGGGCCGGGCCTGCGACTTCTCCGCCGCCAGCGGCGGGTTCGAGGACAAGACCGCCACCGGCGGCGACAAGGCGTACGGCGACAGCCTGGCCGCCTGGGCGAAGAACAACGCCAACCGGCTCGGCATCATGTACGTCATCTGGTATCGGCAGATCTGGATGCCGAACACCGGCTGGCGGGCGTACAGCGGCGGCGGCAGTCCGGCGGCGGACCACACAAACCATGTTCACATCTCGATGTATTGACGCGGCCCGCCGGCGGCGCTGCGTACCATCGCCACGGTGAGCAGCACATCGTCCGACGTCATGGCGGAACCGGCGGCCGACGCCCCGGTTCCGCCGCGGGCCCTGCCGAACGGGCTCGCCGCTTTCCTCGTCTTCTTCTCCAGCGGCGCGGTGCTGGTGCTGGAGACCGTCTCGTTGCGCCTGGTCGGCCCGTACGTCGGGGTGACGCTCCAGGTGACCAGCTCGGTCATCGGCATGGCGCTGGCCGCGATCGCCTACGGGGCGTGGTTCGGCGGGTGGCTCGCCGACCGGCGTGACCCGCGCACCCTGCTCGCCCCGGCGCTGGTGCTGGCCGGCATCGCCACCGCGGTCACCCTGCCGATCGTCAGGTACGCCGGTGAGGTGCTGCGCGGCGGCGCGGCGAGCGCGGTGCTCCTGCTGACCGCGCTGACGGTGGTGCTGCCGGCGGCGCTGCTGGCCGGGATCACCCCGCTCGTGGTGAAGCTCCAGCTCGCCGACCTGCGCCGCACCGGCCAGGTGGTGGGCAAGCTGTCCAGCATCGGCACGCTCGGCGGCATCACCGCCACGCTCGGCACCGGCTTCGTCCTGGTGGCCGCGCTGTCCAGTTCCGTCATCGTGCTGGGGCTGGCCGCCGCGCTCGGGGTGACCGGGCTGGCGCTCGGTGTCTGGCTGCGACGGCAGGCGGGTGCCGGCGGGCCGTCCACGCCGGGCCGGGTCAAGGCCGCGCTGGCGTTGCTCGGTCTCGCCGCCGCCGGGCTCACCGCGGCGGCGCCGAACCCGTGCGACGTGGAGACCGCGTACCACTGCGCCCGGGTCGAGGTGGACCCGTCGTGGCCGCAGGGACGCACGCTCTACCTCAACTCGGCCGAGCACTCGTACGTCGACCTGAACGAGCCGAACCACCTCAAGTACGCGTACACGCAGTGGATCGGCCTGGTCGCGGACGTGGCGCGGCCGGCGAAACAGCCGATGGACGCGCTGCACCTGGGCGGCGGCGGCTTCACCGTGCCGCACTACCTGGCGGCGACCCGGCCCGGCACCGACAACCTGGTGTTCGAGCTGGACGGCGGCCTGGTCGAGCTGGACCGGCGGGAGCTGGGCCTGCGTACCGGCCCGGGGATGCGCGCCGAGGTGGGCGACGCGCGGGTGCTGCTGCGCGGCGAGCCGACCGACAGCCGCGACTTCATCGTCGGCGACGCGTTCGGTCACCTGGTGGTGCCGTGGCACCTGGCCACCCGGGAGATGGCCGCCGACATCCGCCGGGTGCTGCGCCCGGACGGGATCTACGTGCAGAACGTCATCGACTACCCGCCGGGCCGGTTCATCCGGGCCGAGCTGGCCACCGTGAAGGCCGAGTTCGCGCACGTCGCGCTGATCGCCCCGCCCGGCGCGATCGACGGGAAGCAGGGTGCCAACTTCGTGATCGTCGCCTCGGACGCGCCGCTGCCGCTCGCCGCGATCCCGCCCGGGCTGAAGCTGCTGCCCGAACCGGCCGGGTTGATGGACGAGGCGGCGGTGACCGAGTGGGTGGGCGACGCGATGGTGCTCACCGACGACTACGCACCGGTGGATCAACTGCTGGCGACCGCTTGAACGGGTGACTTTCCTGACCGATTCCGACCGCTGAGGTGTACGAGGGTCGACTTCGGGCAACAGGACCGACCATGGGTGGACCGGTCAGGAACGGCGTGCAACTGCTCGGCGAGCGATACCGGTTGGTCGAGCAGCTGGGTGCGGGCGGCATGTCGGTCGTCTGGCGCGGCTACGACGAGGTGCTGGGCCGGCAGGTCGCGGTCAAGGTGCTGGCGTCGCGGCTGGCCAGTGACAAGGCGTTCCGGCACCGGATCCGGGTGGAGGCACAGGCCGCGGCGCGGCTGTGCCACCCCAACATCACCAACGTGTACGACTACGGCGAGTCCGTGCAGGTCGGCCTGACCGTGCCGTACGTGGTCATGGAGCTGGTCGACGGCGGTCCGCTCAGCGGACGGCTCGGCCGCGACGGGCAGCTTCCCTGGCGGGAGGCCATGACCATCGGCGCGGAGGTCGCCTCGGCGCTCGCCGCCGCGCACGCCCGGGGCGTGGTGCACCGGGACGTGACCCCGGGCAACGTCATGCTGACCCCGACCGGGGTGAAGGTCGTCGACTTCGGCATCTCGGCGCTGGTGGGGGAGAGCGACAAGGGGCCGGACGGCGCGCTGCTCGGCACGCCCGCGTACCTGGCGCCGGAGCGGCTGGACAACGGCCACGTCTCGCCGGCCACCGACGTGTACGCGGTGGGGCTGCTGCTCTATCGGATGCTGACCGGTCGCCTGCCGTGGCAGGCCAGCACCACCACCCAGATGCTGCGCGCGCACATGTATCGCGACCCGGACCCGATGCCGCCGGTGCCGGGCCTGCCCGAGCCGGTGGCCGCGCTGGTGCAGCGGTGCCTGGCCAAGCGCCCCGAGGACCGCCCGGCGACCGCCGAGGTGGCCCGTACGCTCGCCGAGGCGGCCGGTATCGCGGCGATCGTGCCGGTGTCACCGGCGTTCGGCCGGATGGACCCGGCGCTCGCCGAGAACGCCGGCACCACGATCCTGCCGTGGTCGGCGGAGACCGACGCGCTGCCGTTCTCGGTGGTGCGTACCCGCACGAGGCGGGCGGTGGCGCGGCGGCGCAAGGTGGAGGCCGGGGTGGCCGCCGTCGGGCTGATCGCGGTGACCGCCACGATGTGGGGGCTGACGTCGCGGAGCCCGGCCAGCGGCGGGGTGGAGCCGACCGAGGCGCGGATGAGCATGCCCGAGCCGATCCCCTGCGCTGTCGACTACTCGCTGCGCCGCGACACCGGCAAGGAGTTCTCCGCCGAGCTGACGCTCACCAACACCGGCGACCGGGAACTGCGCGACTGGACCATGAACTTCACGTTCCCCGGCAAGCAGACGGTCACCACGGCCCAGCCCACGGCACGTCAGGTGGGACGTACCGTCTCGATCGCCGCACCGGCGACGGACCCGGCGCTGGCCCCCGGCGCGTCGACGAAGCTGACCGTGGCCGGGCGCTACACCGGCAGCAACACGCTGCCTGTGGAGTTCACGCTCGGCGACAGCACCTGCGGCGTGCAGGTCTCCGGCATCGCCGGTTCGGCGCCGACCACCGCGCCGCCGGTCAAGACGCCGGTCAAGCCGGCCACCAAGACCACCGCGAAGACCACCACCAAGAGCGGGCCGGCGAAGGCGAAGCCGGCGAAGCCCAAGGCCGCGCCGAAGCCCTCCAAGGGCAAGGAGGGCCCGAAGGGAAAAGCAAAGTAGACCGGCCGAAGGGGGGTGAGCACGGCAAGGGCAAGGGTCCTGGTCCGAAGAAGGGCTGACGGTCAGGTCAGCGCGGCGGTCATCTCAGCGGCTCCGGTCAGCTCAGCGGCTCCGGTCAGGTCAGCGCGGAGAAGCGCTGCACCTGGGAGATGCCGCCCTCCACGATGAGCACGCTGTCCGCCTCCAGCACCGTGTCCGGGCCGGCGTAGCGGAACGGTTCCCCGGGCTGCTTCTCACCCACCACCATCACGCCGTACCGGTCCTGTGGTGCGATGTCGCGCAGCGACCGCCCGACCAGCGGCGCCGGCACCTTGATCTTGGCGATGGCGAAGTCGTCGTCGAACTCGATGAAGTCGAGCATCCGGCTGACGATCAGGTGCGCCACCCGCTCGCCGGTCTCCGCCTCGGGGAAGACCACGTGGTGCGCGCCCACCGAGTGCAGGATCTTCGCGTGCTTCTCGGAGGTGGCCCGCGCCCAGATCTGCTCGATCCCCAGCTCGGCCAGCGCCAGTACGGTGAGCACGCTCGCCTCCAGCGACGCGCCGATCGCGACCACGACCCGGCGGAAGTCCGCCAGCCCGAGCTGGCGCAGCGCCACCTCCTCGGTGCTGTCGGCCTGCACCACCCGGTCGAGGTCGGCCGACCAGTGCTGGACCCGGACCGGGTCGTGGTCGATCGCCAGCACCTCGTAGCCGAGCCGGGACAGGGACTCCGCCAGGCGCGCGCCGAACCGGCCCAGGCCGATCACCGCGATGCCGGTCTCCTCCGGATGTCTAGCCGACAATGGGTTGCTCCTCCGGGTAGCGGTACAGCCGTCGACGGGTGTTCAACGCGATGGCCGAGCCGAGCGTGAGCGGCCCGATCCGGCCGATGTACATGAGCGCGGTCAGCACGTACTGGCCCGGCGGGGAGAGCTGGCCGGACACCCCGACGGTCAGGCCGGTGGTGCTGAACGCGGAGGTGACCTCGAACAAGGCGGCCGAGAACGAAATGTGTGAGGTCAGCGCGATCAGGCCGACGGTCCCGCCGGCCACGAGCGCCACGCTCAGCAGCGCCACTGTCAGCGCCTGTCGCTGGCTGGCCGCCGCCACCCGGCGCCGCCCGACAGTGGTGTCCGGCTCGCCCCGCAGCTCGGCCCAGATGGCGAAGCCGAGCAGGAAGAACGTGGAGACCTTGATGCCGCCGGCGGTGCTGGCGCTGCCGCCGCCGATGAACATCAGGCCGATCAGCATGGGGTAGCTCTCGTCGGTGAGGTGCCCGACGTTCACCACGTCGAAGCCGCCGGTACGGCTCAACGCGATCTGGGTGAACGACGCGAGCAGCTTGCCCGGCACGTCGAAGGTGCCGATCGTGAACGGGTTGCCCCACTCGGCCATGAGCAGGTAGGCGACGCCGAAGACGGTCAGCACCACGCTGCCCCAGACGGTCAGCTTCGTGGCGACCGCCCAGCGTTCCGGCTGCCGCCACTCGCGTACCGCCTCGAACAGCGCCGGGAAACCGAGCCCGCCGATGATCGCGCCGATGCTGAGAGGCAGCGCCACCCAGCCGTCGCGGGCGAACGCGATCAGGCCGTCGGAGTAGAGCGCGAACCCGCCGTTGTTGAACGCCTGGACCGAGTGGAACACCGCCGACCAGAGCGCCCGGCCCGGCCGGTAGTCGTACGCCAGGAACAGGCGCGCGGCGATTACCGCCGTCATCAGGGCCTCGGTGACGAAGACGGTCGCCGCGATGCGCAACAGCAGCCGGCGTACGTCGCCGAGGCCGAACTCGGCGGTCTCCGCCTGCACGAGCAGCCGGTTACGCAGGCCGAGCTGGCGGGAGACCGCCAGGATCACCAGCGACGCCCCGGTCAGGATGCCCAGACCGCCGAGCTGCGTCAGCACGGTGATCATCACGAGCCCGAAGCCGTTCCAGTAGTTCGGGGTGTCGGTCACCGCCATCCCGGTCACCGACACCGCCGAGGTGGACGTGAACAGCGCGGTGACGAACGGGGTGTATCGCTGCTCGCTCGTGGCCCAGGGCAGCATGAGCAGGCCGGTGCCGACCAGGATCACCGCCAGGAACCCCAACGGCACCAACCGCACGGGCTTCCGGAGCAGGCGGCGCATCCCGTCATCTTCCGTCCGGAGATTCACCGGCAGGTCAGGAACCGACCAACTGGCGGTCAACCACGCCCGGTCTGCTGTGCGTACCCATCGACGACAGGAGACGGCGTTGCGACGTACCCTTTCCGCCCTCGGCGTGGCCGGCGCGCTGCTCGCGGCGGCCGCAGTGGTGGTGCCGGCAGCGGCTGCCCAGGCCGGCCCGGACCACCACGCCGAGCGTGCCCCCGTGGCCCAGCGGCCGATCGTGATCGGACACCGGGGCGCGAGCGGCTACCGCCCGGAGCACACCCTGGAGGCCTACCGGCTCGCCATCCGCCAGGGCGCCAACTTCATCGAGCCGGACCTCGTCTCGACCAGGGACGGCGTCCTGGTCGCGCGGCACGAGAACGAGATCTCCGGTACGACAGACGTGGCCGCCCACCCCGAGTACGCCGGCCGCAAGGCGACGAAGACCATCGACGGGGTGACCGTCACCGGCTGGTTCACCGAGGACTTCACGCTGGCCGAGCTGAAGACGCTGCGGGCCAAGGAGCGCCTGCCGCAGGTGCGGGTCGCCAACACCGCGTTCGACGGCAGGTTCGAGATCCCGACGTTCCAGGAGGTCGTCGACCTGGCGCGGACCGAGTCGAAGGCCCGGGGCCGGACCATCGGCGTCTACCCGGAGACCAAGCACCCCACCTACTTCGCGTCGATCGGCCGCCCGCTGGAGGAGCCCCTCGTGGCGGTGCTGCGCCGCAACCGGCTCACCCACCGCGCCGACCCGGTGTTCGTCCAGAGCTTCGAGACCGCCAACCTGCGCAAGCTCGACAAGTTGATCGACGTACGGCTGGTGCAGCTCATGGACGCGAGCGGCGCGCCCTACGACTTCGTCGCGGGCGGCGACAAGCGGACCTACCGGACCTGGCCACGCCCGCGGGACTGGCCTGGATCTCCCGGTACGCCGACGGCGTCGGCCTGAACAAGAACCTGATCGTGCCCCGGGACTCGGCCGGCCGGCTGCTCGCGCCGACCTCGGTGATCCGCGACGCGCACCGGCAGAAGCTGGTGGTGCACGCGTGGACGTTCCGGGCCGAGAACCAGTTCCTGCCTGCGGACTTCCGCATCGGCACCGACCCGAACGCGCGTGGTGACATCACGTCCGAGTACGAGCTGTTCCTCGACCTGGGCCTGGACGGCGTGTTCAGCGACCACCCGGACACGGCGGTGGCCGCCCGGGCCGGCCGCTGACCCTGCTTCGCTGAAACGGGGTGCCCGCCGCTTGCGGCGGGCACCCCGTTCGTGTTTTCCCCGGGCGCCGTTGCGCACGGCCGCCCCGAGATCTTGGTACGAAACGGCCCCTCCGGGGGCCATTCCGTACCAAGATCGGCGGTGGCGGGTGCCACCTCGGGGAAGTGGCCGCTTTCGGGCGCGAGGATGCCGGCACTTCGGCGTAGTGGAGTTGATCAGGCCGGCGGTTCGGCTACGTAGGTGCCTCGGCCGGGCTGGCCGGTGATCAGCTCGCGATCGTGCAACAGCGACATCGCGCGGTAGGCCGTGTTCATGTGGACGCCGTACGTCTCGGCCAACTCCCGGGTGGAGGGCAGCCGGTCGCCCGGCTTCAGCTCGCCACTCTTGATCTTCGCGGCGATGTCGTTGGCGATACGGCGGAACGGTGCTTCTGCTGTGGGCATGGTGGGGACTCCGGTTGGTTCGGCGAATCCGATCCTGCCCTACCTGCACAAGTAACTGCAACAAGTTGCCCAGCACGTCGAGAGTGGAGGCTCGCGCATACCCAGATACTGGTGCAGGTTGAGTCGGTGCGGCGGGCGGTGACCGGCGCGCGATGGCGTGGGACGCCATTGCCGGGGAGGTGTGCGTGGTGGCTGTGGCCATCCCGGGTCGGTGCGGTTACGTGGGGATGTCCGGCGTTGTAACGTGCGGCCACCCCGTCACGGGCACTTGTGTGCGCCGACCACATAGCCCGTGGGTGACGTCACTTCTAGCGTGAGCCGACAACTGACATTCCCCCTGTCCTCACCTGGAGTCGCAATGACGATCCGGCACACGCGACGGGTGTTCCTTACCGCCGCCACCTCGGTGGCGGTCGCTCTGGCCGCCACGGCCTGTGGCAGCCCGCAGGACACCGCATCCGGCGGCGGCGACGCCGCCCCGGTCAAGGTCGGTCTGGTCTACTCCCAGTCCGGGCCGCTCGCCAGCTACGGCAAGCAGTACATCGAGGGTTTCAAGGCCGGCCTCGACTTCGCCACCAAGGGCACCGGCAAGGTCGGTGACCGCACGATCGAGGTGTCCGAGGCCGACGACGCGGGCGACCCGGCCAAGGCCGTGTCCGCCGCGAAGGACCTGATCGGCAAGGGTACGAAGATCATCGCCGGGTCCACCTCCTCCGGGGTGGCGCTCCAGGTGGCGCCGATCGCCGCGCAGAACAAGGTGCTGTTCATCTCCGGTCCGGCCGCCACCGACGCGGTGACCGGCGCGAACAAGTACACGTTCCGTTCCGGCCGGCAGTCCTGGCAGGACGTGGTGACCGCCCGGTCGTTCATCGGCGACGCGGCGGGCAAGAAGGTCGTGGTGTTCGCGCAGGACGGCGCGTTCGGCGACGCCAACGAGGCCGCCGTGAAGGCCGTGATCGGCGGCGCCGGCGCGAACGTGAGCAGCGTCCGGGCCCCGGCCAGCGCCACCGAGTTCACGCCGTTCGCCAGCCAGATCAAGGCCGCCAAGCCGGACCTGCTCTTCGTCGCCTGGGCCGGCACCACCGCCGGCGCCATGTGGCAGACGCTCGACCAGCAGGGCGTCCTCGCCTCCACCACTGTCGTCACCGGCCTGGACATCCGCGCCTCGTGGCCGACGTTCGGTGCGGCCGGCAGCAAGATCTCGTTCCTGTCGCACTACTTCGACGGCGCCAGCGACACCGAGGCCGCCAAGGCCGCGAAGGCGAAGGTGCCGGGCGGCACGCTCGACCTGTTCCACCCGGACGGGTTCGCCGCCGCGCAGATGGTCGTCCGCGCCGTGCAGGAGGGCGGCGACGACGTGGAGAAGATGGTCAAGGCGCTCGAGGGCTGGGAGTTCGAGGGCGTCAAGGGCACCATGAAGATCCGCGCCGAGGACCACGCCCTGCTCCAGCCGATGTACCAGGCCAAGCTCTCCGGCAGCGGCACCACCTTCACGGCGACCGCGCAGAAGTCGCTCACCGGTGACGAGAGCGCGCCGCCGGTCGCGCAGATGAAGGGCTGACCGATGCTCGCCACCCGCGGTCTGACCTGGCGGATCGGTGAGGTCGCCATCGTCGACTCCGTCTACCTCGATCTGGCGCCGGGGGAGTTCCTCGGCGTGATCGGGCCCAACGGCGCCGGCAAGACCTCCCTGTTCAACCTGATCACCGGCCTGCGCCGGCCCACCGAGGGCACGGTCCTGCTGGACGGCGCGGACATCACCGCGCTTCCGCCGCACCGGCGTGCCCGGCTCGGACTGGGGCGTACCTTCCAGGCGTCCTCGGTCTTCGGCTCGCTGAGCGTGCGGGAGAACGTCCGGCTCGCCGTACAGGCACACCGGGGTGGCTCGATGAAGCTGTGGCGGCGGGCGGCGGCCGACCGGGAGGTGGCCGCCGCCGCCGACGCGGCGCTCGACCGGGTCGGCCTGCACCACAGGGGTACGGCACTCGCCGGCACCCTGGCCCACGGCGAGAAGCGCAAGCTGGAGATCGCGCTGCTGCTCGCCGGTGAGCCCCGGGTGATGCTGCTGGACGAGCCGATGGCCGGGGTGAGCGCCGAGGACGTGCCCGAGCTGGTCAGCGTGATCAAGTCGTTGACCGGGGACAGCGGCCGGGCGGTGCTCATGGTGGAACACCACATGGACGTGATCCTGGAGCTGGCCGACCGGATCGCCGTGATGCACCACGGCGCGCTGCTGGCCTGCGACACCCCGGAGACCGTGATGGCGAACGCCACCGTGCAGGAGGCGTACCTGGGGGAGGCGCTCTGATGGCGGAACCTGTCCTGTCCGTGGCGGACCTGTCCGTGCGGATCGCCGGACTGCACATCCTCCAGGGCGTGTCGTTCGAGGTCGCGCCGACCGGCGTCACCGTGCTGCTCGGGCGCAACGGCGTCGGCAAGACCACCACGCTGCGCGCGATCGTCGGGCTGACGCCGCGCGGCGGCGAGGTGCGCGGATCCGTGCGGATGGGTGCACGGAGCCTGCTCGCCCGCCCCACCCACCGGCTGGTCCGCGACGGCCTCGGCTACGTGCCGGAGGACCGCTGCGTCTTCGCCGCGCTCACCGTCGCGGAGAACCTGCGGCTGGCCGAACGGCGGGGCGTCACGCCCGCGTACGACAAGGTCTTCGCGCTCTTCCCCGAGCTGGAGCGGCGCGGACGGCAACGGGCCGGCTCGCTGTCCGGCGGGCAGCAGCAGATGCTCGCGATCGGCCGGGTGCTGCTGAACGACAACCGGCTGCTGCTGGTCGACGAGCCGACGAAAGGGTTGGCGCCGAAAGTGGTGACCGAGGTGGCCGAGGTGCTGGAACGGGTGGCGGAATCCGTGCCGGTGCTGCTGGTCGAGCAGAACCTGGCGGTGGTACGGCGGCTGGCGACCGACGCGGTGGTGCTCTCCGCCGGGAAGGTCGCCTGGACCGGCGACGCCCAGGAGCTGCTGCTGGAGACGGCGCTGACCAAGTCGCTGCTCGGGGTGGGTTCGGCGGAGGTGCACTCGTGAACACAGTGGTCCTGCTGACGCTGACCGGGCTCGGCCTGGCGGCGCTGTACTTCCTCGTCGCCTCCGGCCTCTCCCTGGTCTTCGGCCTCGCCGACGTGCTCAACTTCGCGCACGGGCTGTTCCTCGGCGTCGGCGCGTACGCGACCTGGTGGGCCTCGGGCAACCTGCCCGGCGCCGGACCCGACGGGTTCGGCTTCGTGCTCGCCGTCGTCTTCGGGGTGCTGGCCGGTTCGCTCGTCGCGGTACTGGTCGAGCTGGTGCTGATCCGGCCGCTCTACTCCCGCACCATCGAGCAGGTGCTCGTCACCGTCGGCCTGTCGCTCGCCGGGGTGGCGCTGCTGCAGGCCACCTGGGGCGCCGACCCCCGGCCGTTCCCGCGGCCCGACTGGAGCCGGGGCGTCACGTCGGTGCTCGGCGCCCAGGTGCCGAACGCCGGACTGCTGCTGATCGTCGCCGCCGCTGTGGTGCTCGGCGCGCTGCTGGCGTTCCTGCGCTGGACCCGGTACGGCCTGATCATCCGCGCCGGGGTGGAGAACCGGGAGATGGTGACAGCGCTCGGCATCGACGTGCGCAAGGCGTTCACGCTCGTCTTCGCGATCGGCGGGGCCGCCGCGGCGCTGGCCGGCGCGCTCGGCGGCGTCTACTTCGGCACCGTCTCGCCGGGGCAGGGCGGCTCGCTGCTGATCTTCGCGTTCATCGTGGTGGTGATCGGCGGGATGGGCTCCGTGGTCGGGTCCGCGTACGCGGCGGTCGCGGTGGGGCTGCTGCAACAGTTCGTCAACTACTACGGCACGTCCGGGCTGGGCGACCTGTGCGTGGTCGGCCTGCTCGCCGTGGTGCTGCTGCTGCGTCCGCAGGGCCTGGCCGGAAAGGTGGCTCACGCATGACCGAGGTCAAGAGCGCCGAGGCGCCGGCACCCCCGGCCGCGGTGCCGGACGAGCTGACCCCGGGCCGGGCCCGCTGGCACGGACTGCGCCCGTACCTGCCGCTCGTGGCGCTGGTGGTGGCGGCGATCCTGCCGTACTCCACACTGCACCTGCCGGGGATCTTCGAGGGGCCGCTGAACTCGCCGGGCACGCTGCAACTGCTCGCCATCTGCCTGGTGTTCGGCGGGCTCGCGGCCGGCTACGACCTGCTGTTCGGGCGTACCGGAATGCTCTCCTTCGGCCACGCCCTCTACTTCGCCGCCGGGGTGTACGGGACCGACATCCTGGTCACCAAGGCCGGGCTGCCGCTGTGGCAGGCCGGTGTGCTGACGGTGATCGGCGGGACCACGCTCGCCGCGCTGCTCGGCGCGGTGGCCCTGCGGACCGTGGGCATCGCGTTCGCCATGGTGACGCTGGCGTTCGCGCAGGTCGGGGCGATCCTGGTGGCCCGCGACTTCGGCGGCCTCACCGGCGGCGAGGAGGGCCTGCCGCTGGACGTCTCAGGGCTGCCGGCGGCGCTCGTCGGTGTCACCAACACGGTGAACCTCTACTGGCTCGCGTTGGCGTACCTGGCGATCGTGGTCCTCGTCGTGCACCGGGTCAGCGCTTCGCCGACCGGGCGGGTGCTGGCCGGCCTGCGCGACGACGAGCGGCGGATCGGAGTGCTGGGGCTCGACCCGTACCGGTTCAAGCTCGTCGCGTTCACGCTCGCCGGTGGCCTCGCGTCGGCGGGTGGGGTGGTCTACGTGCTGATCGTCGGCGGCGCGAGTCCGCACATCACCTCGTCGGAGCTGACGCTGTCGCTGCTGGTCATGGTGGTGCTCGGCGGTCCCGGTACGCGGTGGGGGCCGGTGCTGGGCGGCGTCCTCTACATGTACCTGGACCACCGGCTGACCGCGTTCGGCAGCAGCGAGGCGGTGAACAGTCTGCCCGCGTTCCTCAGCCACCCGCTGAGCCAGCCCTTGTTCGTCCTGGGCACGGTCTTCATCCTGGCCGTCTACTTCTTCCCGGGCGGCCTGGCCAGCCTGAGATCTCGCCTGGCCCCCCTCCTGACCGCCGTCCGCCGCTCCCGCTGATCCCTCCCGCCTCTGCCCCCACCCCTGCCCCGGCGATCATGAAGTTAACGCCGCGACACGCCGTGCCCGATGGCGCTAACTTCATGAT
>NZ_WBKS01000124.1:0-17989 GCF_008868145.1 Micromonospora sp. AMSO1212t | reverse complement strand
CGTCGGCGGCGTGGCCGGGGTGTTCCGGGGCCGTCGGGTGGGTGCGGTGGTGGGGCCGTCCTGGGCCGAGCCACCCTACGGCGCAGCCCAGGTACGGGATGCGGCCCGCCGGGCCGGTGCGCCGCTGTCCCCGGTTCAGGCGGGCTGGCGGTGGCGGGCGGGCGCGGTGGACCTGGTCGCGGTCGGGCCGCCGTACCCGCTGCGGGGCAGCCGGTCCGACCCGAACAACAACTCGCTGGTGCTGGCCGCCACCGTGGGCGGGGTACGGATCCTGCTCACCGGTGACGCCGAGACGGAGGAACAGCGGGCGATGCTGGAGACGACGCCGGCCGCCGCGATCCGGGCCGACGTGCTGAAGGTCGCCCACCACGGGTCGGCGTATCAGGCGCCGGAGTTCCTGGCCGCGGTGCGTCCGGCGGTGGCGCTGGTGTGCGTGGGGGTCGACAACGACTACGGGCACCCCAACGCCGGGCTGCTGGACCGGCTGACCCGGGGCGGCGCGCGGGTGCTGCGTACCGACACCGACGGGGACGTCGCGGCGGTCCGGGTAGGTGCTGGTCTCGCGGTGGTGAAACGTGGCGCCGAGTCGGGGCCGTCGCGATAGCCGGGGGATCTTGTCGCAGTAGATGGGGAATCAAGGCAAATGTCTGGATTTGCGCTGTGTGCGGGCTGCGCCGTCACAGTCCCCGATGAGCAGGCCCGGCCGGGTCGGAGGGCGTGCGAGTATGGGCGACGTGACCCCCGCCGACCTGCCTCCTATTGTGCTCGTCCTCGGCGACGAGGAGCTGCTCGCCACGCGCGCGGTCACCGAAGCCGTCGCCCGGGCCCGTCAGGTCGACCCCGACGTGGACGTGCGGGAATACCAGGCCGGCACGCTCACCGTGGGCGAGATCGCCGAGATGCTCAGCCCGTCGCTGTTCGGCGGTCGCCGGGTGCTCGTGCTCCGCTCCGGCCAGGACGCCCGCAAGGACCTGTCCGCCGCGCTGCTCGGGTACGCGAAGAATCCCGACCCGGACGTGCAGCTCGTGGTGCTGCACCTGGGCGGGGCCAAGGGCAAGGCGTTCGCCGACGGCCTGCGTGCGGCGGGCGCCACTGTGGTGCCGGCGGTGAAGCTCAAGGGCGACCGCGAGCGGGCCGCGTTCGTGCGGGACGAGATCCGCCGCATCGGCGGCAAGTGCACGCCCGACGCGGCCGATGCCCTGGTCGCAGCCGTCGGGAACGACATGCGTGAGCTGGCCGCCGCCTGCTCGCAGCTGGTCGCCGACACGGACGGGCGGATCGGCGCGGACACGGTCGCCAGGTACTACCGGGGACGGGCCGAGGTGACCGGCTTCACCGTCGCCGACGCGACGATGGTCGGTGACGTCCCCGGCGCGCTGGAGGCGCTGCGGTGGGCGCTGCACGTCGGCGTCGACCCGGTGCCGATCGCCGACGCGCTGGCCGACGGCGTACGGACCGTGGCCCGGGTCGCCGCCGCCGGCCGAGGCAGCGCGTTCCAGCTCGCCAAGACGCTCGGCATGCCGGCCTGGAAGATCGAGAAGGCCCAGGTACGCGCCCGGGGCTGGACGCCGGAGGGCCTGGTCGAGGCGATGCGGGTGGCCGCCGAGTGCAACGCGGCGGTCAAGGGCGGCGCCGACGACCGGGCGTACGCGCTGGAGCGGGCCGTGTTCTCGGTGGCGGCGGCCCGGCAGGGCGGCGCCCGGTGACCCGAGCGTGGTCGACGGTGGCCACGGACGAGGAGCGGTACCGTCCGCTCTACGCCCGGGTGCTGGGACTGCGCTTCGTCAACCCGGGTGGAGTGCTCTGCTTCCTCTTCTTCGAGGGTGCGGTGGCGCTGGCCGTTCTGCTCGCGCTCGCCGAACTGGTGAGCTGGTGGGCGGTGCTGGTGCTGCCGATCGCGGTGGCGGCGATGGTCAAGCTCAACGACGTGGTGGCCGAGATGGTCATCCGCACCGCCGCGCAGGTGCCCGAGCAGGAGCGGGACCGCTTCCGCCGCCAGATGGAGCCGGTGGTCGGGCGGGCCCGGGTGCCCGCCGGCGCCCGCGCACTGCCGGGCGCGCCGACATCGGCAAGCGCCCGCGCGTTGTCAGGCGGCGCGGCGCCGACGAGCGGGCGGGCGTTTCCGGGCGCTCCGACGCCGGTCGCCGACCCTCGGGGCGTCCGCTACCACCAGCCGCGACGCTCGACGTTCGACCGCCCCGGCGAGCGGTAAGCCACGGCGGCACCGGTGTGCGCCGACACCCAGCTCGCCTCGGCCGCGGTGGGCTGCGGCACACCAGAGCCGCCCGCCGCGCCTCCCGGGGTCCGCATCCTCCCGCCGACGTGATCATCGGCACGTCGACCCACATGCACCGAGTCCGGGCCGCCGCTGTCCGCAGCGGTCACCGATCGATCACGCCGCAGATCTTGGTACGAAATGGCCCCTATGGGGGCCGAAATCCTCCAAGATCTTCAAGCGCACCGCAGCGCACCGCAGCGCACCGCAGCGCAGCGCGGTGTCAAGGGGGAGTGCGGACAGGCGGAAGCCCCGTGGGCGCGGTGGCCCCGGGGCTTCCGATGGGATCTGTAGCGCTGGTCAGGCAGAGAACGAGGCGACGCGCTTGGCGATCGCCGACTTCCGGTTGGCCGCCTGGTTGGTGTGGATGACACCCTTGCTGGCAGCCTTGTCCAGCTTGCGGGTGGCCTCGCGCATGAGCACGGTGGCCTTCTCGGTGTCGCCCGCCTCGGCAGCCTCGTGGAACTTCCGGATGGCGGTCTTCAGCGACGACTTGACCGACTTGTTACGCAGCCGGCGCTTCTCGTTCTGCCGGTTGCGCTTGATCTGGGACTTGATGTTCGCCACGCGACAGCCTCGTCTTGATAGCTCGGGTTGGTCTGCTTTCGCGCACGACGAGCATGCGTCATCGCCGCGCGAAAAGCCAGGCTACCAGGTCGGCCCCGGACGAGCCAAAACGCCTCCAGCCCGGGCCGGTCCGACGCCCCTCCACCAGCCCCGCCGCCGTCCACCAGCCCGCCGCCAGCCGTGGCCGGCCGGGAGCCCGCCGCCAGCCGTGGCCGGCTGGAAGCCCACCGCCGGACCGGGCCGAGCGACGCGGGCCGAGCGGATCGGATCACGAGGGGCGCGGGCGGCGTGCCCAGGACCAGCCTCGCCGCTCGGCCAGCCAGCCGAGCGCCTGCCTCCCGCTCCAGCGCTGGTGGGCGCGCAGGTGCGGGGAGCCGGTCGACGGCCCGGCCGCTGCCCCGGTCAGGAAGTAACCGGCCAGCGCGGCGAGCGTCACGTCGAGCGCGTCCCCGGGCGCCCCTGCCGCCGCCGGGTGGGCGGCGAACGCGGCGTCGGCGTCGAGGCCGCTGGCGTACGCGGTGAGCAGCAGCCCGGCCAGGTCGAACCAGGCGGGACCGTGGCAGAGCCACGGCCAGTCGCACAGCCAGGCCCGCCCGTCGGAGTCGATCAGGAGGTTGTCCACCCGCAGGTCGCCGTGGGCCAGGCCGGGCGCGGCATCGGCGTACCCGGGCAGGCGCGACTCCAGCGCGACCAGCTCGGCCAGCGGCGCGCCGGTCGCCGGCTCGGGCAGCGGCTCACGCCCGGCGGCCACCTCGCCCCACCAGAGGATGTCGTCGCGGGCCAGGTCCGCGAGGCGGGGCAGCCGGAGCGCGGCCAGCTCCGCGGGCGGTTCGGCGAGCGCGGCGGCGACTTCGGCGTACGTGGCGAGGGCGGCGTCCAGCTCGGCCGGCGCCCAGGGCAGCCGTGGGGTGTGCCCGTCGATCGCGTCGAGCGCGAGCGCGTACCAGCCGGACTCGGTGAGCGCCCAGCGCGGCCGGGGCACCGGCAGCCCGGCCGGGAGCCGGGCCAGGATCGCCGCCTCGTGGGCGTACCAGTCGACCAGGTGCCGTTGCCCGTGCAGTGCCGCCGCCTTGACGAACGCGCGCTCCCCGGTGGGGCCGGTCAGTACGGCGGCGAAGCCGCTGGTGAATCCGCCGGCCGCCACCCGGACCGCCGCCGGTTCGCCGCCGACCCGGGCGGCCAGCGCGTCGCGC
The DNA here is from genome assembly GCF_008868145.1 of Micromonospora sp. AMSO1212t. NCBI lineage: Bacteria > Bacillati > Actinomycetota > Actinomycetes > Micromonosporales > Micromonosporaceae > Micromonospora > Micromonospora sp. AMSO1212t. Next base: position 13,954 of record NZ_WBKS01000124.1, on the reverse strand, counting down.
AGCCCGGCCGGCAGGTCGGCCCAGCCGGGCCGGACGGCTGTCGACCCGTACGGAACCGGCGGTAGGGATATCGCACGCACCGCTCCATGCTGCCGCACCGGCGGCGCGCGGCGAACCGGCGCGTCGGTGGGCTCTGCCAGACTGCCTGCCATGAGGACCGACGAGTTCTGGCAGTTGATCGACGACGCCCGCGCCGGTGCCGGGGGAGAGCCCGACGCGGTCGCCGCCCGGGCGGTCGCGCTGCTGGCCGAGCGCGACCCGGAGGAGATCGTCGGCTACGCCCACCACCAGCGGCGGGTGCTCGCCGCCTCCTACAAGGTCGACCTCTGGGGCGCGGCCTACCTCATCAACGGGGGTGCCTCGGACGACGGCTTCGAATACTTCCGGGGCTGGCTGATGACCCAGGGCCGGGCGGTGTTCGCGCGGGCGGTCGGCGACCCGGACGCGCTGGCCGAGCTGCCGCAGGTCCGGGCCGCGGCGCTCAGCGGCGAGGAGTTCGAGTGCGAGCAGATGCTGGCGGTGCCGTGGGACGCGTACCGGAAGGCGACCGCGTCCGACCTGCCGGCCGAGCGCGACCCGGTCCCAGTACCCGACCTGAACGACTTCTGGGACTTCGACGACGAGGATGAGGCCCGTCGCCGGCTGCCGAGGCTGGCCGCGCTGTTCGTCGAGCCACCGATGGAATAGCCGTGGAGTGAAGGGGGAGCCCGGGCGCGCCCCGGGCGACGTGGGACCATGGAGGGGGCCGGCGGCGCGCCGGCCCGCTCACGTCAGCCGACCAGAACGGACCGCTGTGCCACCGACGCTCGATCCCGGCGCGAACGCTCCTGGTGCCACCGACCCGGCGCGCATCCGGAACTTCTGCATCATCGCCCACATCGACCACGGGAAGTCGACCCTGGCCGACCGGATGTTGCAGCTCACCGGTGTGGTCGACCCGCGGCAGATGCGCGCGCAGTACCTGGACCGGATGGACATCGAGCGCGAGCGCGGCATCACCATCAAGAGCCAGGCCGTGCGAATGCCGTGGACGATCCGCGAGGGCGACCGGACCGGCGAGACCGCCGTGCTCAACATGATCGACACCCCGGGCCACGTGGACTTCACCTACGAGGTGTCCCGTTCGCTGGCCGCCTGCGAGGGCGCGATCCTGCTCGTCGACGCCGCGCAGGGCATCGAGGCGCAGACGCTCGCCAACCTCTACCTGGCGCTCGAGAACGACCTGCACATCATCCCGGTGCTCAACAAGATCGACCTGCCGGCCGCCCAGCCGGAGAAGTACGCCGAGGAGCTGGCCCACCTGATCGGCGGCGACCCGGCGGACTGCATCAGGGTCTCCGGCAAGACCGGCGAGGGCGTGCCCTACCTCCTGGACGAGATCGTCCGCCAGTTCGTGCCGCCGGTGGGCGACGCCGCGGCTCCGGCCCGCGCGATGATCTTCGACTCGGTGTACGACGTCTACCGGGGCGTGGTCACGTACGTCCGGGTGATCGACGGCCGGATCTCCGCCCGGGACCGGATCAAGATGATGTCCACCGGCGCGGTCCACGAGCTGCTGGAGATCGGCGTCATCTCACCGGAGATGGTGAAGGCCGACGCGCTCGGCGTCGGCGAGGTGGGTTACCTGATCACCGGCGTGAAGGACGTGCGTCAGTCCCGGGTGGGTGACACGGTCACCATCAACAACAACCCGGCCAAGGAGGCGCTCGGCGGCTACAAGGACCCGAAGCCGATGGTCTACTCGGGTCTCTATCCGATCGACGGCTCGGACTACCCGAACCTGCGCGAGGCGCTGGACAAGCTCAAGCTCAACGACGCCGCGCTGGTCTACGAGCCGGAGACCTCCGGCGCGCTGGGCTTCGGCTTCCGCTGCGGCTTCCTCGGCCTGCTGCACCTGGAGATCATCCGGGAGCGGCTGGAGCGGGAGTTCAACCTCGACCTGATCTCCACCGCCCCGAACGTGGTCTACCGGGCCATCCAGGAGGACGGCGAGGAGATCGTGGTCACCAACCCGAGCGAGTACCCGACCGGCAAGATCGCCGAGGTGTACGAGCCGACGGTGCGGGCCACGGTGCTGACTCCGAACGACTACGTCGGCGCGGTGATGGAGCTGTGCCAGGGCCGGCGGGGCAGCCTGCTCGGCATGGACTACCTCTCCGCCGACCGGGTGGAGCTGCGGTACACGCTGCCGCTGGCCGAGATCATCTTCGACTTCTTCGACCAGCTCAAGAGCCGCACCAAGGGCTACGCCTCGCTCGACTACGAGCCCTCCGGCGAGCAGGCGTCCGACCTGGTGAAGGTGGACATCCTGCTGCACGGCGAGCCGGTCGACGCGTTCAGCGCGATCGTGCACAAGGACAAGGCGTACGCGTACGGCACGACGATCGCGGCGAAGCTGCGCTCGCTGATCCCGCGCCAGCAGTTCGAGGTGCCGATCCAGGCGGCCATCGGCAGCCGGGTGATCGCCCGGGAGACCATCCGCGCGATCCGCAAGGACGTGCTCGCCAAGTGCTACGGCGGTGACATCAGCCGTAAGCGCAAGCTGCTGGAGAAGCAGAAGGAGGGCAAGAAGCGGATGAAGATGGTGGGCCGGGTGGAGGTTCCCCAGGAGGCGTTCATCGCGGCGCTGTCGTCCGACTCCGGCGACGGCAAGCCCTCCGGCAAGAAGTAGCAGTCAGGCTCCACGAACCGGCCGGCGTCCTCGTCCTCAGGGCGCCGGCCGGTTCGCGTACCCAGGAAATTTTCAGCCTCTGGCAGCGCTCCCACCTGCGGGTTCGTCCCGGCGGGGGAGCGGCGGTCGATACCGCCGGTTTCGGTTTTCGATGCGTCGGGCACTTAGCGGGCACGACAGCAAACGCACACAGAACGTGCGAAATCGCTTTAGGAGGACCGACCGTGGAGTTCACCGTCTGGGGCATCGTCACCGCGCTCGTCGTGGGTCTGATCGTCGGCGCGCTGGGCCGGCTGGTCGTGCCGGGCCGGCAGAACATGCCGATGTGGCTGCACATGGTGATCGGCGTCGCCGCGGCGCTGCTGGGCACCGTCCTGGCCCGCGCGCTCGGCATCGCAACGCAGACCGCCGGCATCGACTGGGCCGAGCTGGCCGTGCAGGTCGTGCTCGCCGCCATCGGTGTGGCCCTGGTGGCCGGCGTCGGCCGCCGCCGCAGCGTCTCGCGTTACTGATCGACGCACGAACGCGCCTCGACGGGCGCCCGGCCGTATCGGCCGGGCGCCCGTCGGCGTATTCGGCGCATTGAACCCCGTCGGTGCGCCGGCTCCGCCCGCCGCGCCGGGCTTCGGGGAGAAACAGCAGGTCAGGGTACGTCTGAACAATTCGTCATCGGAGTCGGTTTGGATTTCGGGGCGGTCGGGAACTTAGCGATCACGACAGTAACCACACAAAAACGTGTGACCGGTTCTTAAGGAGGAGGGCGACCATGGAGCTCACCGTTTGGGGCATCATCACCGCGCTGGTCGTTGGTCTGATCGTCGGCGCGCTGGGCCGGCTGGTCGTGCCGGGCCGGCAGAACATGCCGATCTGGCTGCACATGCTGATCGGTGTCGGCGCCGCGCTTCTGGGCACGATCGTGGCCCGGGCCTCCGGCTTCGCCGAGACCGCCGGTATCGACTGGCGCGAGCTGATGCTGCAGGTGCTCTTCGCCGCGATCGGTGTGGCCCTGGTGGCCGGTATCGGCCGTCGCCGCAGCGTCTCGCGCTACTGACCCCGCACCACGCGCCTCGACGGGCGCCCGGCCTCACCGGCCGGGCGCCCGTCGGCGTACGTAGGCACTGAACTGCTCGGACGGCATCGATGTCGGCCGGGCCTTCGGCTGCGATACGGTCGCCTGTGCCCTCCGTCACGAACACCCCCTGTTGTAAAGGAAATTTTCCTACTAAGGTGCGGCGGAGAAGGTTAGTGCCAAACGGCCCTGAGGGAGATATGGCGTGAACAGGTGGAAGCGGCTGGCTCCGGTCACCGCCATCGTGGCGTCGGCCGCGTTGGTGCTGACCGCGTGCGGTGGCTCCGGCGACGACGACAAGGCCGCCGACAACAGCAAGCTCACTGTGTGGATGATGGGTGAGGGCGGCGACGCCCAGACCAAGTTCCTCGACAGCGTCGAGGCGGAGTTCAAGAAGAAGCACCCCGAGACCGACGTCGTGGTGCAGTACATCCCCTGGCTCGAGGCGCCGAAGAAGTTCCAGGCCGCGCTCGCCGGTGGTGAGGGCCCGGACGTCACCGAGCTGGGCAACACCGAGACCCAGGGCTGGGCCGCGCAGGAGGCCCTGGCCGACGTCTCGGACAAGTTCAACGGCTGGTCCGAGGGCAAGGACATCCTGCCCGACCTGGTCAAGAACGCCCAGCTCGACGGCAAGCAGTACGGCGTGCCGTGGTACGCCGGCGTGCGTGCCGTCTACTACCGCACCGACTGGTTCGCCGAGGCCGGCGTGAAGCCGCCGACGAACTGGGACGAGATGGTCGCCGCCGCGAAGGCCGTGCAGGCCAAGAAGCCGGGCACCTACGGCATCGCCCTGCCCGGCAACTCCGAGCTGCCGTTCTACTCCTTCCTCTGGGGTGCCGGCGCGGAGATCGCCATCAAGGACGGCGACAGCTGGAAGTCCGGCTACAACACCCCCGAGGCGCAGAAGGCGGTCAAGTTCTGGACCGACCTGGTGACCGTGCACAAGGTGGCCCCGCCGGCCGCCGCCGGGTGGAACGAGGTCGACGCCCGTACCCAGTTCGCCACCGGCAAGGCCGCGATGGCGTTCGCCGGTAGCTGGCAGGGCGGCGCGATGAAGAAGGACAACCCCGACATCGAGAAGGTGTGGGGCACGTTCCCGATCCCCGGCCCGGACGGCAAGCCCGCCCCGGCGTTCGCCGGCGGCTCCGACATCGCCATCTGGAAGGACAGCGAGCGGGCGGCGCTGGCCTGGGACTACATGACCGTGCTGCTGAGCAAGCAGAAGGACAAGGAGTTCGCCAGCAGCCTCGGGTTCTTCCCGGTCTACCAGGACCTGGTCAGCAGCGGCGACTACGCCAACGACAAGGTGATGGCCGCGTTCGCCACCGCCATCCAGAACACCAAGCTGACCCCGCTCACCCCGAAGTGGGTCGAGGTCAGCCGCACCAAGACGGTGACCCAGGCGATGAACAGCTCGGTCATCAAGGGCCAGAAGACGGTCGAGAAGGCCACCGCCGACGCGGCCACCGAGATGGAAAGCATCCTCAACGCCAAGTGACCACGCTGACCGAGGCCACCGGCGAGGCCGCCGCGCGGGAGACCCCCGCGCGGCGGCGCCGTCGCCGGGTGGACCACCTTCCGTACCTGCTCCTGCTGCCCTGCCTGGCGATCATCGCCGTGCTGCTGCTCTGGCCGCTCGGCCAGGTCGTGTGGATGTCCTTCCACAAGCTGGACAGCGTCCGGCAGCTGCGCGGCGACCGCGAGTGGCCGTGGGTCGGCCTGGCCAACTACGCGCAGATCCTCGGCGACCCGTTCTTCCGTACGGTGCTGCGCAACACCGTGCTGTTCGCGCTCGCCAACGTGGCGCTCACGATGATCCTCGGCACCCTGGTCGGGCTGCTGCTCAACCGCCTGGGCAAGAAGATGGCCACGTTCGTGGCGAGCTGCGTGATGCTCGCCTGGGCCACCCCGGCGCTGACCGGCACGATCGTCTGGAAGTGGATCTTCGACGACACGAGCGGCCTGGTCACCTGGCTGTTCAACAAGCTCCCGGACGGGCTCTCCACGGCCCTGTTCGGGCGCAGCGACTGGACCGGGTACGGCTGGTTCAACGACCCGCTGATGTTCTTCGCCATCCTGACGCTCGTGGTGGTCTGGCACTCGTTCCCGTTCATCGCGGTGAGCGTCCTGGCCGGGCTCAAGAGCGTGCCGACGGAGTTGCAGGAGGCGGCCCGGGTCGACGGCGCCGGGCCGTGGAAGGTGTTCTGGTCGGTCACGTTCCCGGTCCTGCGGCCGGTCTTCGGCATCCTCGTGGTGCTCTCCACGATCTGGGACTTCAAGGTCTTCACCCAGCAGTTCGTGCTGGCCGGCGGCACCCAGGACCGGTCGACGTTCATGCTGTCGATCTACTCGTACGCGGAGGCGTTCTCGCCGCCGCCCAAGTACGGCCTCGGCTCCGCCATCGCGGTCATCCTCACCGTGATCCTGCTCGTGGTGACCGCCCTGTACGTCCGCATGGTGCTGCGGCAGGAGGACGAATGATGAAGAAGGTCGCCCTCAACGGCGCGGGCCTGCTGGTCGCGCTCTTCGCTGCGTTCCCGGTCTACTGGATGGTGGCGACCTCGCTGAAGCCCAACCGGGAGATCTTCTCGTCCACCCCCCGGCCGGTGCCGGCGGAGCCGACGCTGGAGCACTACCGGGAGATCCTCACCGGCAACCTGATCCCGGGCGTGACGTTCGCCGACTTCTTCCTCAACAGCGCGCTCGTCGCGCTGGCGACGGTGCTGCTGAGCGGGCTGGTCGCGCTGCTCGCCGCGACCGCCGTGGCCCGGTTCCGGTTCAAGCTGCGCACCACGTTCCTGATCATGCTGCTGGTGGTGCAGATGATCCCGCTGGAGGCGCTGGTCATCCCGCTGTTCCTGATGATCCAGCGACTCGGCCTCTACAACACGCTGCCCAGCCTGATCCTCACGTACCTCGGTTTCTCGCTGCCGTTCGCGGTCTGGATGCTGCGCGGCTTCGTCGCGGCGGTGCCCAAGGAACTGGAGGAGGCCGCCGCCATCGACGGCGCCAGCCGGGCCCAGACGTTCCGCAAGGTGCTGTTCCCGCTCGTCGCGCCCGGCCTGGTCGCCACCAGCATCTTCTCGTTCATCACCGCGTGGAACGAGCTGATCTTCGCGCTGACCTTCATCAACGACCAGCAGAAATACACGCTGCCGGTCGCGATGACGTTCTTCTTCGGCCGGGACGACACCGCCTGGGGGTCGGTGATGGCCGCGTCCACGCTGTTCACCCTGCCGGTGATCGTCTTCTTCCTGCTGGTGCAGCGCCGGATGGTCTCCGGCCTGGTCGCCGGAGCGGTCAAGGGCTGACCCGGCGGCGCCGGTCAGGCCGCGGCGAACACCTCGGCGCGCACCTCGGAGGCCGGGTCGCCCTTCACCCGGGCCCAGGAGCCCTGCTCGGCGGTCCACTCCAGGTTGCCGAAGCGGACCTTCTTCACGCCGTGGTCGTCGGCGTGCGAGACCAGCCAGTGCGCGTACCGCCAGCCGTTGCGGTCGTCACCGGCCGGCACGGTGAGCGCGGTCAAATCGGTCGCCGTGGCCAGCCGGGGCAGCCCCCAGTCCAGCGACAGGCTCTCCAGCACCGCGCTGGCGGCGGCCGGGCCGCGCATCGTCGGCGGCGAGGAGACGGTGCAGGCCACCGCGCCGGTCGCGTGGCCGAGCAGCGCGCGGGTGAGGACCTCCGACTCGTCCGCCCACTTCTGGTACGCCTCGGGGAACGCCGACCGCTGCACCCGCTGGGCGGCGTCGGTGATCCGCATCCGCTCCCAGCCCTTGACCTTCTTCAGCGCGGCGTAGAACTTGTTCGCCGCGTACCGCGGGTCCTGGATCTCCTCCGGGGTGCCCCAGCCCTGGCTCGGGCGCTGCTGGAACAGGCCGAGCGAGTCGCGGTCACCGTGGGCGATGTTGCGCAGGTGCGACTCCTGGTACGCGGTCGCCAGCGCCACCACCACCGCCCGCTCGGGCATCCGGCGCTGCATCCCGATGGCCGCGATGGTGGCCGCGTTCGCCATCTGGTCGGCGCCGAGCACCACCTCGCCGTCCGCCTTCACGGTGCAGGTCCGGCTGGCCAGCGGCAGCCGCAGGTGCTCGCCGAACTGCTTGGTCACGACGTAGACCGCGAGCAGTGCCAGCACGCACACCGCCACCCCGGATGCCACGATCGCCGCTCGCGTCCGCACCCGCACCCCCTGTCCCGACAGTCCGACAAGCGTACGTCCCACCCGCCACGGCGGCTCTCGGCCGACCGGCGGGCCCCACGTCGGCCGGAGTGGCTCACGCAGGGCCCGCCGCGCACCTCAGTCCTCGGCGGGCACCCAGGCGGCGGGACGCTTCTCCCGGAACGCCATCACGCCCTCGCGCCCCTCGTCGGAGAGGAAGTACCCGGTCGACAGCGCGGCCAACTCGGCGATCTCGGCCCGCAGGTCCGGCCCGGCGGTCCGGCGCAGCAGCTCCTTCGCCCCGGCCAGCGCCCCGGGGGCGCCCTTGACCAGCGAGGCGCAGTAGCGCTCGACGGCGGCGTCCAGCTCGTCGCCCGGCACCGCGGCGGTGACCAGGCCGATCTCGGCGGCCCGGCGGCCGTCGAACGTGTCGCCGGTCAGGTACAGCTCGGCGGCGGCCCGCTGACCCAGCCGGGGCAGCACGGTCGCCGAGATCACCGCCGGGATCACCCCGATCCGCACCTCGGTGAACGCGAACGTCGCCTCCTGCGCGCAGACCGCCAGGTCGGCGGCGGCGATCAGGCCCAGCCCACCGGCCCGGGCCGGCCCGGCCACCTTCGCCACCACCGGCTTCGGGCACTCCCGTACCGCGACGAGCACGTCGCCGAGCATCCCGGCGGGCACCGTGCCGCTGGCGTACGCGGCGGCTGTCTCCTTCAGGTCGGCGCCGGAGCAGAAGACCGGGCCGGTGTGGTCGAGCACGATCGCGCGTACCGCGTCGTCGGCGACCGCGTCGGCCAGCCCGGCCAGCAGCTGGGTCATCAGGGGCGTGGAGAGCGCGTTGCGATTGTGCGGGCTGTCCAGGGTGAGGGTGGTCACCCCACGGGCCGTGGCGACTCGCACGAGAGCGTCCGGAGAGGTCATGCCGGGCACACTAGTGGCCATGCCCGGCGTCCTTCCAGAAGGCGAACCCGTCCCGCGCGACGGATCGCTGCCCGCCACCGCCCGTCGCGCCGTCGGCGCGCGCGGCTTCGGCGTGTACGTCCACGTCCCGTTCTGCGCCAGCCGGTGCGGCTACTGCGACTTCAACACGTACACCGCGTCGGAGCTGGGCGGCGGGGCGAGCCGGGAGACGTACGCCGACTCGGTGCTGGCCGAGCTGGAGCTGGCCGCCCGGGTGCTGGGCGACTCGCCGCCGCCCCGGGTCGACACCGTCTTCGTCGGCGGCGGCACGCCCACCCTGCTGCCGGCCGACGACCTGGCCCGGATCCTCGACGGCATCGACCGCGTCTGGGGGCTGGCCGCCGACGCCGAGGTGACCACCGAGGCCAACCCCGAGTCGGTCGGCCCGGAGTCGCTCAAGACGCTGCGGGCGGCCGGGTACACCCGGATCTCGCTGGGCATGCAGTCCGCCGCACCCGGCGTGCTGGCGGTGCTCGACCGGCGGCACAGCGCGGGCCGGGCCACCGCCGCCGCGCTGGAGGCGCGCGACGCCGGGTTCGAGCACGTGAACCTGGACCTGATCTACGGCACGCCGGGCGAGACGGCCGAGGACTTCGCCGCCTCGCTGGCCCAGGTGGTCGACGCGGGCGTGGATCACGTCAGCGCGTACGCCCTGATCGTGGAGGACGGCACCCGGCTGGCCGCGCGGATGCGCCGGGGCGAGCTGCCGTACCCCTCCGACGACGTGGCGGCGGACCGCTACCTGGCCGCGGAGGCCGCGCTCGGCGAGGCCGGATTCTCCTGGTACGAGGTGTCGAACTGGGCCCGCTCGGCGGCCGCCCGGTGCCGGCACAACCTGCTCTACTGGACCGGCGCCGACTGGTGGGGCCTGGGCCCGGGGGCGCACAGCCACGTCGGCGGCGTGCGCTGGTGGAACGTCAAGCACCCGAGCGCGTACGCGGCGCGGCTGGCCGAGGGCGCCTCGCCCGCGCTGGCCCGGGAACAGCTCACCGCTGACGAGCAGCACATGGAGGACGTGATGCTGCGGGTGCGGCTCGCCTCCGGTCTGCCGCTGGACGTGCTGGACTCCGCCGGACGGGCGGGCGCCGAGCGGGCCCGGGACGCCGGGTTGCTCGACGACGGGGCGTACGCGCGAGGGCTTGTGGTGCTGACGCTGCGCGGCCGGCTGCTGGCCGACGCGGTGGTACGCGACCTGCTGCCGTGACCGGCACCGGCCGGCCGCCCCCTCGGCCGGCCGGCGGTGTCACTTGATGAAGTTGTAGGTCATCGGGTAGCGGTAGAGCACACCCTCGTTGGCCTTGATCCCGCCGATGATCCCGAAGATCAGCGGCACCAGCCAGACCAGCATCGGGACGAAGAACAGGATCCCGCAGGTGATGACCGTGATCACCCAGGCGAGCACGCTGGCGATGGTCCAGGTGATCTGGAAGTTCAGCGCCGCGACCGCGTGGGCGCGGACCGTCGGCGACTGCTGACCGCGGGTCATCATGGCGATCAGCGGGGCGACCCAGCCGAGCAGACCGCCACCGACGATGACGCCTGCGGCGCCACCGAAGTGCGACACCAGCGCCCAGGTCTTCTCGTCGTTGTCGGCGTACGCCGCGGGGCCGTATCCGCCACCGGCCGGGTAGCCGGCGGCGCCGTAGCCCGGCGTGCCGCCCGGCGGGGGGTTACCACCAGGGGGCGGGTAGCCGCCCGGCGGAGGTTGACCGCCCGGAGGCGGGTAGCCACCCGGGGGCGGATAGTCACCGGGCGGGGGATAGCCGCCCGCGTCCGGCGCGCCGGACAGTGGAGCGGTGGGCGGTTCGCCGGCCGGCGAGCCGTAGGGCGCCGACGGGTCGGGCTGGGGGCCGGAGTCCCCTGCCCCGGGCGGGCGAGGAGGTTCAGTCATGGTCGCCACGGTAGGGGCAGCCGTCAACCGGCACCAGAGCGACACAGACCGACGATGACCGGCTGTTCGGCCCTGGTGGGCCGTGCTGTGGGGCGGGCCGCACCGCAGGTCCGTCAGCCGATCATCGCGTCGGCGGGGGTGCCGACGTAGACTGGCACTCGCTACAGTCGAGTGCCAGCCGCACGGCGGATGCCGCGCGCCGGCCCGACCGAGGTGCGTCAGGAGGTGGGGAATGGGTCTCGACGACCGCAAACTCGCCGTGCTGCGCGCGATCGTCGAGGACTACGTCGCCACGCAGGAGCCGGTCGGCAGCAAGGCCCTGGTCGAGCGGCACCAGCTCGGCGTCTCGCCGGCCACGGTGCGCAACGACATGGCGGTGCTGGAGGAGGAGGGCTACATCCGGCAGCCGCACACCAGCGCCGGCCGGGTGCCCACCGACCGCGGCTACCGTCTCTTCGTCGACCGGCTCTCCCGGGTCAAGCCGCTCAGCCCGGCCGAGCGCCGGGCGATCGAGCGCTTCCTGGTCGGCGCCGTCGACCTGGACGACGTGGTGCACCGCACCGTCCGGCTGCTCGCCCAGCTCACCCGGCAGGTCGCCGTGGTGCAGTACCCGAGCCTGGCCCGGTCCAAGGTGCGCCACCTGGAGCTGGTGCCGATCTCCACCACCCGGCTGATGGTCGTCATGATCGCCGACACCGGCCGGGTCGAGCAGCGGCTGGTCGAGCTGCCCGCCCCGGTGCCCGCCGACGACGTGACCGACCTGCGCCGGCTGGTGAACGAGAAGCTCGTCGGCAGCCAGCTCGCCGAGACGCCGCCGCTGGTGCAGGCGCTCGTCGAGGAGTCCGCGCCGCATCTGCGCCCGGCCATGACCACGCTCTCCACCGTGCTGCTGGAGACGCTCGTGGAACGGCACGAGGAGCGGCTCGCGCTGGCCGGGCAGGCCAACCTCACCCGGGGTGGCCTGCTCGACTTCCAGGGTTCGCTGCGGCCCATCCTGGAGGCGCTCGAAGAAGAGGTCGTGCTGCTCAAGCTGATCGGCGAGACCGAGCCGAGCACCACCCGGGTGCTCATCGGCGACGAGAACGAGTTCGACAACCTGCGGGCCGCCTCGGTGGTCAGCACCGGCTACGGACCGGGCAGCACGATCGTCGGCGGGCTCGGCGTGCTCGGGCCGACCCGGATGGACTACCCCGGCAATATCGCCATGGTGAGGGCCGTGGCACGCTACGTGGGCGAACTGCTGGCCCAGAACTGACCAGTCAGGGCCGACGGCCGGTTCCGGCCGACGACCGGAGCGACGCGAGACGAACATGAGGACACCTAACGCAGTGGCCAGGGACTACTACGGCATTCTCGGCGTGAGCCGGGACGCCTCCGACGACGAGATCAAGCGCGCCTACCGCAAGCTGGCGCGGCAGTTCCACCCGGACGTCAATCCGGACCCGGAGGCCCAGGAGAAGTTCAAGGACATCAACGCCGCGTACGAGGTCCTCTCGGACGACCGGAAGCGGCAGATCGTCGACCTGGGCGGCGACCCGCTCGCCCCGGGCGGCGGTGGCATGGGCGGTCCCGGCGGCCCGGGCGGCGCCGGTCCGTTCGTCGGCTTCCAGGACATCATGGACGCGTTCTTCGGCGGCGCCGCGGGCGGCAGCCGGGGCCCGCGTCCGCGTACCCGCCCCGGTGCGGACGCGATCCTGCGCCTGGAACTGGACCTCAACGAGACCGCGTTCGGCGTCGAGGCGCCGATCACCGTCGACACCGCAGTGCTCTGCACCACCTGCTCCGGCGCCGGCACCGCCGCCGGCACCCACCTGGCCACCTGCGAGGCGTGCGGCGGCCGGGGCGAGGTGCAGTCGGTGCAGCGGACCTTCCTCGGTCAGGTGGTCTCCGCCCGGCCGTGCACCGTCTGCCAGGGCTACGGCACCACCATCCCGCACCCCTGCCCGACCTGCGCCGGTGACGGCCGGGTGCGCACCCGCCGCTCGCTGACCGTCAAGATCCCGGCCGGGGTCGAGGACGGCATGCGGATCCGCCTGGCCCAGCAGGGCGAGGTCGGCCCGGGCGGCGGCACCGCCGGCGACCTGTACGTCGAGATCCACGAACGGCCGCACGACGTCTACTCCCGCAAGGGCGACGACCTGCACTGCCGTGTCACAGTGCCGATGACCGCCGCCGCGCTCGGCACCCGGCTGACCATCAAGACGCTGGACAGCGAGGAGACGGTCGACGTCAAGCCCGGCACCCAGCCCGGCAGCACGCTGCGGCTGCGCGCCCGGGGCGTACCGCACCTGCGCGGCACCGGCCGGGGTGACCTCTACGTGCACCTGGACGTGCGTACCCCGACCAAGCTGGACGCCGACCAGGAGCGGATGCTGCGCGACTTCGCCAAGACACGCGGCGAGGAGGTCGCCGAGCTGACCAAGCAGGGCGGTTTCTTCTCCCGGATGCGCGACGCCTTCAACGGGCACGCCTGAGGTGTCCGCGCCGCTGTTCCTGGTCGAGGCGCTGCCGACAGGTGACACGCTGACGCTGGACGGCCCGGAGGGCCACCACGCGGCCACCGTGCAGCGGCTGCGCGTCGGCGAGGAACTGGTGCTCGCCGACGGCCGGGGCGGCACCGCCGCCGCGGTGGTCACCGCCGTCGGCCGCGGCACGCTCGACCTGCGGGTCACCAGCCGGGGGTACGCGGACGCGCCGGTGCCCCGGCTGGTCGTGGTGCAGGGCATCGCCAAGGGCGACCGGGGTGAACTCGCCGTGCAGGCGATGACCGAGGTCGGGGTGGACGAGATCGTGCCCTGGGCGGCGTCCCGCTCGGTGGCGCAGTGGCGCGGCGAACGGGGCGAACGGGCCCGGCAGAAGTGGGTGGCCACCGCCCGGGAGGCGGCCAAGCAGGCCCGCCGCCCGTGGCTTCCGGTGGTGGCCGGCGCGCCCGACGAGTCCACCGCCTCGGTGGCCCGCCGGATCGCCGGCGCGGCCGGAGCGTTCGTGCTGCACGAGGGCGCACAGGACCGGCTGACCACCGTCGACCTGCCGGCGGCCGGCGAGATCGTGCTGGTGGTCGGCCCGGAGGGAGGCATCGCCGACCACGAGTTGGCCGCCTTCGCCGAAGCAGGCGCCCGCACGGTCCGCCTGGGCCCGACGGTCCTGCGCACGTCGACAGCAGGCGTGGCAGCCCTGACAGTCCTGGCCACCCGCCTGACC
>NZ_WBKS01000123.1:0-18126 GCF_008868145.1 Micromonospora sp. AMSO1212t | reverse complement strand
CCCTCCCCCCGGCGATCTTGCAGTTTCGGCCCGGGCGAAGTGCGGATTTCCGGCATCGGAGGGGCACCAAGTCCATGATCGGCGCGGGACGGGCCGTCGGCGTTCCCGGAGGAGCAACACGTCCAAGATCGGCTCGGGACGGGGTGTCCTGCGGCCTCGGAAGGGCGGCGACGCGCGGCTGCGCAGACGCGGACGCCGTCCCCGTGAGGCGGGGACGGCGTCCGGAGGTGAGCGGGATCGGTCAGGTCATGTCGTCGTAGCGGCGTTCGATCGGCTTCGGGGCGACGATCGGCTCGGGTGCGCCGATCGGCTCGGACGCCTCGATCCGGCCACCGGCGGGCACCGGCTCGTCCGACAGGTCCAGCGGTGACACCTCGTCGTCGGCGATGCCGGCGTAGGCCTCACGCCCGCGACCGCGCCGCCTGTCGTTGAGGAACGCCACCCCCACCGCGGCGAAGTAGAGCGCGCAGAGGCAGATCGCCAGCGCGGTCATGCCGAACGGGTCGGGCGTCGGCGTGACCACCGCGGCGAAGGCGAAGAACACGAACACCGCAACCCGCCACCAGCTCAGCAGCCGCTTGGCGCTGGCCAGGCCGACGAAGTTGAGCATCAGCACGATCAGCGGGAACTCGAACGCCACCCCGAACAGCAGGATCAGGTTCGTGACGAACGAGATGTAGCGGGTCACCTCGAGGTTGGTCGTGATGTCGTCGCCGGAGACGTTGAGCAGGAACTCCAGTCCCTTGGTGGTGACGAAGAACGCCAGCACCGCGCCGGCCGCGAACAGCGGGGCCGCCAGGGCGGTGAAGACGTACGCGTAGCGCCGCTCGTGCCGGTGCAGACCGGGCGCGATGAACGCCCAGAGCTGATAGAGCCAGACCGGCGCCGCGATGATCAGACCGACCCAGAGACCGATCTTCAGATTCAGCAGGAAGACGTCGGCGACACCGAGCTGCACGAACAGGCACTTGCCGGTTTCCGGATCGATCGACTGCGGCAGGTCGCAGTAGGGCTTCGACAGCAACACCCGGACCGGCGTGGCCAGCCAGATGCCGAAGCCGAAGCCGACCAGGATCGCCAGCGACGCGCGGAACAGCCGGTTACGCAGCTCGCGGATGTGCTCGATGAGCGTCATCGAGCCGTCTGCCGCACGGGCGAACGAGCTCGGGCCGCGCTTCTTCAACCCGAAGGCCACGGTGGTTGAGGCCCTCTCGGATCAGTTCTCGCGGACGCGCTGCACCGGGTCGGCCGGCGGGGCCACGGGCTGCTGCGGCTGCGGCGCGTACGGCTGCTGCTGGGCGTACTGCTGCTGCACGTAAGGCTGCCCCTGCACCGGCTGCTGCGGCTGGAGCGGCTGGTAACCCGCCTGCGCGTCGGCCTTCTCGGCGAGATCGCGGTCGTCGTCGTGCAGGCTCTTGGTCTCGGCCTTGATGATCCGCAGCGAGCGGCCCAGCGAGCGGGCCGCGTCGGGGAGCCGCTTCGCGCCGAAGAGCAGGATCAGCACGACCACGAGTACGGCGATGTGCCACGGCTTGAGGGCACCCATGGGAAGCTCCAGTCGCTCTGTGTCGGTGAGGGGTGGGTCGTCGCCCATCGTACGTGTGTCGCAGCGGCTTGCCACCCCCGCGGGCCTGCTGGTGCGGGCCCGATCGGTGAAGTTTCGACCAACCCGAAGTGTCCCGTCAACCGTCCAGGTCCGCGCATTTCTGCGCGTAACCACCCGGGAACGCGCAGACGACGCTCATCGGGGCGACCGCCGTCGGTTCAGTCGCCGCGCTTGGCCTTGATCAAGACGATTCGCTCCTGCGCGACAGCCGCTCGTTCCTGGAGCGACTCGGCCCGCGCCTGCAACTGCTCGGCGGCCGACCGCAGCGACTCGGCCTCGACCGCCCGGCGCTGCAACGCCAGCGCGGAACGGCGCAGCCCGGGCAGGCGGCTCACCACCGGACGGATCGCCAGGGCCAGTACGACCAGCGCCAACAACACGACCCCGAGCACGATCCAGATCACCACGGCGGTCAGCCTATCGGGTGCCGCCGACGGCCGCCGGGTCGGCGCTGCCGGCCGGGGTGGCGTACGCGTCGAGCGCGGCCACGGCCTGGGCGCGGACCTGCTCGGCCAGCTCGGCCGGGGCCACCACTGTCACCTCCGGGCCCAGCCCGAGCACGAACCGCCGGGCCCACCCGAGGTCGGTCACGCGCAGCGACACCAGCCACTGCTCGCCGTCGGCCTCGACCCGCTCGCACGGATAATATTCGGTGATCCACCGCTCGCCCCGGCCGATCCGCAGCGTGATCAGCGGCAGGTCGGCCGACGGGCTGAACACGCCGTCGCTGAGATCGTGCGGGCGGGCCTGCGGCGGCACCACCGCCTGCTCCGGCAGCTCGGTCACCGCGTCGATCCGGTCGGCCCGGAACAGCCGCACCCCCTCGGCGCGGCGGCACCACGCCTCCACGTACGCCCGGCCGCCGACCATCAGCATCCGCAGCGGGTCGATGGTGCGTTCGGTGGTCTCGTCCCGGGCCGGGGTGTAGTACGTGATCCGCAGCGCCCGGCCGCGCTCGACGGCGGCGCGCAGCTCGCGTACCCGGGCGGAGTCGCCGGGCAGGCGGACCTCGACGGGGGCGCCGGCCAGGTCACCGGCGGCGTTCTCGATCTTGGCGAGTGCCCGCTCGACCGCCTCCCGGTTGGCCACGCCCGGCGTCTCGGCGATCATCCGCAACGCCACCACCAGCGCCAGCGCCTCGTCCGGGGTGAGCCGCAGCGGGCGGTCGATCCCGGCGTCGTAGGTGATCGTCACCCGGTCACCGTCGAACGCCATGTCGATCAGGTCACCGGGGCCGTAGCCGGGCAGCCCGCACACCCAGAGCAGTTCCAGATCCTCCCGGAGCTGCTTCTCGGTCACCCCGAGGTCGTGCGCCGCCTCGGCGATCTCGATGCCGGGGCGGGCCAGCAGGTAGGGGACCAGGTTGAGCAGCCGGGCCAGCCGGTCGGCGGACGCACGGCCCGCGCGGGACGCCGGGCGGGTCACCGGGCACCCCCCGTCACGGCCAGCTCGTCGTGCCGGGCGGCGACCTCCTTGAGCCGCTGGATGACCGCCTCCCGTACCTCCGGTGGCTCCAGCACGCGGACGTCCGGGCCGTACCCGACGATCTGGCCGGCCAGGTAGTCGGCGTCGGCGTACGGCAGCACCAGCCGGTCGCCGTCGGGGCCGGCCTGGCACTCGACGGCCCAGCGGCGCAGCCCGGCGGCACGGCCCGGCGTGGCCAGGACCGTGGCCCGGCCGGTGCGCTCCACCGGCCCGGACCAGCGGGCCACGTGGCTGATCAGGTCGACACCGGCGGGCGGCTCGTAGGCGCCCGGCTCGCCGGTCGCCCGGACGGTGCCCACCACCCGGGACAGCCGGAAGCAGCGGGTCGCCGCACGGTCCAGGTCGTGGCCGACGACGTACCACCGGCCGCGCCAGCAGACCACGCCCCACGGCTGCACCCGGCGGCGGGTGGGCGCGTCGCGGTCCGGCACGCGGTAGTCGAAGCTCACCTCGCGCCGGTCCCGCGCGGCGGCGGTGAGCGGCGCGAACGCCGGGTCGACAGTGACCATCGGCTCCAGGCCCAGCGTGGCCTGCGGGTCGACGTCGATGCCGGCGGCGCGCAGCTTCGCCAGCCCGGACGACGCGGCGGCGGCCAGCCCGGCGTGCTGCCACAGCCGGGCGGCGATGCCCACGGCGGCGGCCTCGTCCGGTTCGAGCGGGATGTCGGGCAACGCGTACGCGCGCGGCGCGATCCGGTAGCCCGGCTCGGCGTCGAAGACGCTCGCCGTGCCGGTCTCCAGCGGCACGCCCAGCTCACGCAGCTCGGCCTTGTCGCGCTCGAACTTGCGCTGGAACGCCTCGTGGTCCTTGGGGTCGTCCGGGTCGTGCTCGTAGCCGGGCACGGTCGCGGCGATCTGCGCGGCGGTCAGGAAGCGTCGCGTCGACAGCAGGCAGATCACCAGGTTGACCAGGCGTTCGGTACGGGTCCGGGACACGCCCAAACGCTAGCAGCCCGCGCGTCCGGCGCGGGCACCCGCGCGGCGCGGCGCGGGGGTCTTCCCACCCGGCGGCGGGCATCGACCGGTCATAGGGTGATCGCATGGCGGAACCGGAGGTCAAGACCGAGAGCGTCGGCACCGTCGTGGTGGCCGGCGCGGCGAACCTCGCCATCGCCGTCGCCAAGCTGGTCGCCGGCCTGATCTCGGGCTCCGCGGCGATGCTCTCCGAGGCCGCCCACTCGCTCGCCGACACCACCACCGAGGTGCTGCTCTACCTGGCGCTGCGCCGCGGCGCGCGGCCCGCCGACACCCGGCACCCCTTCGGGTACGGCAAGGAGAGCTACGTCTGGGCGTTCCTCGCCGCGCTGTTCACCTTCGTCGCCGGGGCGGGCTTCGCCATCACGCACGGCGTGACCACCATCCTGGTGCACGAGCACAGCGGCGAGTACCTCGTCGCGTACGTGGTGCTGGCGGTCTCCTTCGCGATCGAGTCGGTGTCGCTGGCCCGGGCGGTCCGGCAGGTGCGCGGCGAGTCGCGCCGCTGGGGCACCACCCCGCGCCGCTACCTGCGCCTGACCGCCGACACCACGGTCAAGGCGGTCTTCCTGGAGGACAGCGCCGCGCTGATCGGCCTGCTGATCGCCGCCGGCGGGCTCACCCTGTCGCACCTGACCGGCGACGAACTGTACGACGGGATCGCCTCGATCCTCATCGGCGTGCTGCTGCTGGTGGTCGCCGCCGTCCTGGCCCGCAGCAACATCTCGCTGCTGGTCGGCCGCTCGGTGTCCGACCGGCTGCACCGGCGCATCGAGCGGGAACTGGCGGCGGTGCCGACGGTGGACCGCGTCGACACGCTGATGACCATGTTCCTCGGCCCGGACGACATCCTCGTCGCCGCCAAGGTCGACTTTCGCGACGACGCCACCGGCGCCGACATCGAGGCCGCCGCCGACGAGGCCGAACGCCGGCTCACCGGGCACTTCCCGGAGATCGCGTACGTCTTCCTCGACCCCACCCGGTCCCGGTCGCCCGGCCGGACCGCCCGCACCACACAGGACGAGGCGGGCCGCCCGGTCGACGACCGGAACCCCTGACCCGCCCGGGGCCCGTCCCGGCAGCGGCCGATAGCGTGCACCGCATGGTGCGATGGCGGTCCGGCACGGTCACGGCGGTACGGCGACGGTGGGCCGGCGCTGTCGAACTCGACGTCGACCTGCCCGACGGCGCCCGGATGCGCGCCCTGGCCTACCCGGCCCTGGTCGGCGAGCCGGAGCCCGGCGACCGGGTGCTGCTCAACGCCGGCGCGCTGCTGATGGGCCTCGGCACCGGCGGCTACGCGCTGGTCGTGGCGCTGCCCGACCGGCTGCCGCCGGACCCGCCGCAGGCCGGCGACAGCCGCGACGCCGGGCACCTGGTCAAGGCCCGCTACACGCCGCTGCAACCGATCCTGCTCGGCGTGGACGAGGAGGCGTCGCCGCACCACGACCGGCTCGCCGCCGCCGACTCGGTCGACGGCATGCCGGTGGTCCTCGCCGACCTGCACTCCGCGCTGCCGGCGATCCTGGCCGGCGTCCGCGCCGACGCGCCCGACGCCCGGGTGGCGTACGTGCTGACCGACGGCGGCGCGCTGCCGGCCTGGTTCTCCCGCACCCTGGCCGGCCTGTCCGGGCACCTCGTGGGCACCGTCAGCGTGGGCCAGGCGTTCGGCGGCGACCTGGAGGCCAGCACCCTGCACAGCGGCCTGCTCGCCGCGCGGCACGTGCTCGACGCGGACCTGACGATCGTCGCCCAGGGGCCGGGCAACCTCGGCACCGGCACCCGCTGGGGCTTCTCCGGCGTGGCCGTCGGCGAGGCGGTGAACGCGGTCGCCACGCTGGGCGGGCGCCCGGTCGGGTCGCTGCGCATCTCCGACGCCGACGCCCGCCCCCGGCACCGTGGCGTCTCCCACCACAGCCTGACCGCGTACGGCCGGGTGGCGCTGGCCCCCGCGGAGCTGGTCGTGCCGGACGGCCTACCCCCCGGCCTGGCGGTGGAGGTCGCCGCGGCGCTGGCGCCGCTGGCCGACCGGCACACGGTCGTCACGGTGCCCACCGACGGCCTCGACGCGGCGCTGCGGGCCACCCCGGTCGGCCTGTCCACGATGGGCCGGGGCCTGGACGCCGACCACGCCTACTTCCTGGCCGCGGCCGCCGCCGGCCGGTACGCGGCCGGCCTACTGGGTTGATCGGGACCGGCGGCGGCCCACTGCCGGGCCGGGTGGCGTCCGGCGCGGCGCTCAGCCGAGGAACAGGATGAGCCCGAGCCAGGCGCCCACGATCAGCACAAGCGCCACTGCCAGCACCCAGGTCGGCACCGTGTAGTCGCCGCGCCTGTTGCGTTCGACCTCGGCGCGGATCTTCTCCCGCCGGCGGTCGATCCAGTTGAGCTTCTCGGTGCCGTCACGGCCCGCCGACGTCTCGCGGCCGGAACCACCGGCGGATTCGGAAGTGTTCATCGCGACGCCAGCGTACCCGTGGACGGGCGGCCGGTGCCGGGCACCGGCCGCCCGCACGGTCACATGCTGGCGATCAGCCGTTCCACCCGCTCGTCGTAGGCCCGGAACGGGTCCTTGCACAGCACCGTGCGCTGCGCCTGGTCGTTCAGCTTCAGGTGCACCCAGTCCACGGTGAAGTCCCGCCGCTTCTCCTGGGCGTGGCGGATGAACTCGCCACGCAGCCGCGCCCGGGTCGTCTGCGGCGGCGTCTCCTTCGCCTCGAAGATCTCCGGGTCGGTGGCCACCCGGTCGACCTCGCGACGGCGCTCCAGCAGCCCGTACAGGCCGCGCCCGCGCCGCAGGTCGTGGTAGGCCAGGTCCATCTGCGCCACCCGCGGGTGCGACAGCGGCAGGTCGTGCTTGCGCTGGTAACGCTCGATCAGCTTCAGCTTGGTGATCCAGTCGATCTCGCGGGCCACCGGGTCCAGGTCGCCGGTCTCGACCGCGCGCAGCACCCGGCCCCACAGGTCGACCACCCGCTTCGCGGTCTGGTCGCCGCCCCGGCGCTCCACGAACTCCGTCGCCTTGGCGAGGTATTCCTGCTGGATCTCCAGCGCCGAGACCTCCTTGCCGGAGGCCAGCCGCACCTTGCGCCGGCCGGTGATGTCGTGCGACACCTCACGGATGGCCCGGATCGGGTTCTCCAGCGTCAGGTCGCGCATCACCACGCCGGCCTCGATCATCCGCAGCACGATGTCGGCGGTGCCGACCTTCAGCAGCGTGGTGACCTCGTTCATGTTCGAGTCGCCGACGATCACGTGCAACCGGCGGTAGCGCTCGGCGTCCGCGTGCGGCTCGTCCCGGGTGTTGATGATCGGACGGCTGCGGGTGGTCGCCGAGGAGACGCCCTCCCAGATGTGCTCGGCCCGCTGGGACAGGCAGTAGACCGCGCCGCGCGGCGTCTGCAGCACCTTGCCCG
Organism: Micromonospora sp. AMSO1212t; assembly: GCF_008868145.1. Classification (NCBI taxonomy): domain Bacteria; kingdom Bacillati; phylum Actinomycetota; class Actinomycetes; order Micromonosporales; family Micromonosporaceae; genus Micromonospora; species Micromonospora sp. AMSO1212t. The sequence goes on along the minus strand of NZ_WBKS01000123.1, from coordinate 10,645 downwards.
CGCCGCAGATCAGCTGCCGGGTGACCAGGAACGGGATGAGCACGTCGGCGAGCCGGCCGAACTCGCCGTGCCGGGACACCAGGTAGTTCTCGTGGCAGCCGTACGAGTTGCCGGCCGAGTCGGTGTTGTTCTTGAACAGGTAGATCTCGCCCGCGATGCCCTCGTCGTGCAGCCGCTTCTCCGCGTCGATGAGCAGCCCCTCCAGGATCCGCTCACCGGCCCGGTCGTGTGCCACCAGGTCGGTCACCGAGTCGCACTCCGGGGTCGCGTACTCCGGGTGCGAGCCCACGTCCAGATAGAGGCGGGCACCGTTGCGCAGGAACACGTTGCTCGACCGGCCCCACGACACCACCCGCCGGAACAGGTACCGCGCGACCTCGTCGGGGGACAGTCGACGTTGCCCGCGATAGGTGCAGGTGACGCCGTACTCGGTTTCGAGGCCGAAGATTCGCCGCTCCATGATGAGACACTAGCCGCCCGGAGCCTCCGATGGGCAGCGCCGACGCTCGCCGCTTGCGATCTCCCCCGCGCGGACCGGCGAGGTGCGGCATCCGTACGCGAAAGACCCCGCCACCTCGACGAGGTGGCGGGGTCCGTGAACGCGCGTCACTCGGTGGGCTTGTCCTCCGCGTTGCCCTCCAGGTCGGCCGAACCCGCCGACGTGGTCGGCTTCTTCGCCTCCTCCGTCGGCATGGTCGGCGTCTTCGCCCGGCCCGGCGCCGGGGCGACGTCCCCCTCGGCCTCGCCGTCCAGCAGCGCGGTCAGCGCCGCGCCGGTCACCCGCCGGAAGGTACGCCCCACCCGGCGCCGATCCAGGACCGCCACCTCGAGCTGGTTCGCGGCGATCGTGCGGGCCGCCCCGCCCTCGCCGCCGACGCTGCTCAGCGCCTTCATGGCGGCGCGGACCGCCTCCGACAGCGACATCTCCGGCCGGTGCTCGTTCTTCAGCACCCCGCTGATCGCCTCGGCCTGGCCGCCCATCGCCATCCGGCCCGGCTCGTCGTTCACCGAACCGTCGTAGGTCACCCGGTAGAGGGAGTCGTCCTCGGGCGCGGCGCCCACCTCGGCCACGCAGATCTCCACCTCGAACGGCTTCGACTGCTCCGTGAAGATCGCGCCGAGCGTCTGCGCGTACGCGTTCGCCAGCGCCAGGCCGTTCACGTCCCGCCGGTCGTAGCTGAGGCCGTTGAGGTCGGCCATCCGCACACCCGCGCGCCGCAGGTTCTCGAACTCGTTGTACCGGCCGACAGCGGCGAAGCCGATCCGGTCGTAGATCTCGCTGACCTTGTGCAGCGTGCTGGACAGGTTCTCGGCGACGAAGAGCACCCCGCCCGCGTAGCTCAGGACCACCGCGCTGCGGCCCCGGGCGATGCCCTTGCGGGCCAGCTCGGAGCGGTCGCGCATGATCTGCTCGGGCGAGGCGTAGAACTGCATGGCCACGGCGGCGGTTCTCCTTCTGCGGGGCTGCTGACTCGGTGGACGGTGGGAGCGGCCTCAGCCGCCGGGGTTCTCCATCCGGCCGGACACCACGCTCTCCGCGATCGCCGCCGTCTCGGCGTCGGTGAGCCGGTGGGTGCCCTCGGCGGTAGCGGTCATCACGACCGGGTAGATCCGCCGGGTCAGGTCGGGGCCACCGGTGGCGGTGTCGTCGTCCGCCGCGTCGTAGAGCGCCTCGACCGCCAGCCGCGTCGCGTCCCCGACCGACAGGCCGGCCCGGAACCGCTTCTTCAGCGCGGACTTGGCGAACAGCGAACCGGAGCCGATGGCGTCGTAACCGGTCTCCTCGTACGGGCCGCCGGTCACGTCGAAGCTGAAGATCCGCCCGGCCCGAGCCGGGTCGCTCGCGGCCAGGTCGAAGCCGGCGAACAGCGGGATCACGGCGAGGCCCTGCATGGCCGCGCCCAGGTTGCCGCGAATCATCGACGCCAGCCGGTTGGCCTTGCCGTCGAGCGAGAGCATCGCGCCCTCGATCTTCTCGTAGTGCTCGAGCTCCACCTGGAACAGTCGCATCAGCTCTATGCCGATGCCGGCGGTGCCCGCGATGCCGACGAGCGAGTACGCGTCGGCCGGGTGCACCTTCTCGATGTCGCGCTGGGCGATCAGGTTGCCCATCGTGGCGCGCCGGTCGCCGGCCATGACCACGCCGCCGGCGGCCGAGATGGCCACGATCGTGGTCGCGTGCGGCGCCATGTCGGCGGCCATGCCGGGCGGCAGCGGCCGCCGGCCGGGCAGCATCTCGGGGGCCACCTTGCTCAGGAACGCTGTGAAGGAGGACGTCCCCGCGTTGGTGAACACATCTGGAAGACGCCCGGATGGATCAAAACCCGCTGCCACGTGGTTCCTCTCAGGTACGTGATCGCCCCGGCCGGCCCCACGGGAGTGTCCCGGGACCGGCCAAGACCACCGTTGCAGTTGAAGCAGATTATCCCGCGCACCCGTCCGGTGCGATCATCGTGGTGCCGGCGGTTGACCTGTCCTTCGCCCTGGCGGACGAAACGGACATATGTCCTATTGGCCGCCCTTTTGTACGTAGCCCCTCACGAATTCCTCGGCGTTCTCCTCCAGGACGGAGTCGATCTCGTCGAGCAGGTCGTCCACGTCCTCGGTGATCTCGGCGTGCCGCTCAGCCACCTCGGGGTTGGCCTCCGCGGTGACCTCCTCGACCTCCTCGCGGGACTTGCCGGACTGGGTCTGCCCACCCTCTTGCGTCGCCATGGTGGTGCCTCCTCCACGATCGCCTGCGATCAACTTACCTCGCGGGAGCGACGAAAGGCCCGTCGCGTGCCCGTTTCCGGCACCCGGCGGGCCTTCCGGCATCGGGGTCACCCGCCGGTGAGCGTCTCCAGCAGATCCTTGGCGCTCTCGCAGCGGTCGAACAGCTCGCCGACGTGCGCGCGGGTGCCCCGCTCGGGCTCCATCATCGGCACCCGGACCAGCGACTCCCGGCCCACGTCGAAGATGACCGAGTCCCAGCTCGCGGCGACCACCTCGGAGGCGTACCGGTCCAGGCAGCGGCCCCGGAAGTAGGCCCGGGTGTCCTCCGGCGGCTCGGTCATCGCGGTGCGGGTCTGCTCGTCGGTGAGCAGCGTCTTCATCGAGCCGCGCTGCACCAGGCGGTGGTACAGGCCCTTCTCCGGCCGCACGTCGGAGTACTGGAGGTCGACCAGCTGCAGCTTGTGCGAGCCCCAGGCCAGCTTCTCCCGCTCCCGGTAGCCCTCCAGGAGCCGCAGCTTGGCCACCCAGTCCAGCTCGTCGGCGCACTCGAACGCGTCCCGGCCGAGCCGGTCCAGCACGCTCTCCCAGCGGCGCAGCACGTCGGCGGTCTGCGCGTCCACGTCCTGGCCGTAGCGGTCGTCCACGAAGGAGCCGACCCTCTCCAGGTACGCCCACTGCACGTCCAGCGCGGTCAGCTTGCGGCCGTCGCGCATGCGCATCAGGTGCTTGAGCGACGGGTCGTGGCTGACCGCGCGCAGCTCGGCCACCGGGTCGGCGATGCCCAGGTCCGCGCCGAGCGCCTTCTCCTCGATCATGGCGAGGATCAGCGAGGTGGTGCCGACCTTGAGGAACGTGGAGATCTCGGAGAGGTTCGCGTCGCCGATGATGACGTGCAGCCGGCGGTACTTGTCGGCGTCGGCGTGCGGCTCGTCACGGGTGTTGATGATGGGCCGTTTGAGCGTCGTCTCCAGTCCCACCTCGACCTCGAAGAAGTCGGCCCGCTGGGAGATCTGGAAACCGCTCTGGCCGCCGTCCTGGCCGATGCCGACCCGCCCGGCGCCGCAGACGATCTGCCGGGTGACGAAGAACGGCGTCAGGTACGCCACGATGTCGGCGAACGGCGTCTGCCGGCGCATCAGGTAGTTCTCGTGCGCGCCGTAGCTGGCGCCCTTGTTGTCGGTGTTGTTCTTGTACAGGTGGATCGGGTGGGTGCCCGGGATGGTCGCGGCCCGCCGGGCCGCCTCGGCCATCACCCGCTCCCCCGCCTTGTCCCACCGCACCACGTCCAGCGGGTTGGTCACCTCGGGCGTGGAGTACTCCGGGTGCGCGTGGTCGACGTAGAGGCGGGCGCCGTTGGTGAGTATGACGTTGGCGAGCCCGAGATCCTCGTCGGCGAGCGCCTCGGCCGGGTCGTACGCGGCGCCGGAGTAGGTGAACCCGCGCGCGTCGCGCAGTGGCGACTCCTCCTCGTAGTCCCAGCGGGCCCGGCCGCCCCGGTTGAGTTCCGGCCGTGCTCCGTAGGCGTTGACCACCTGGGAGGAGGTGACCATCGGGTTGGCTCCGGCCTGACCGGGCACGGAGATGCCGTACTCGACCTCGGTGCCCATGATCCGTCTAACGCTCATCGACCTGCCCGCTCCGCTCGCCGTCCCGGTCCCCGTCACGTCGAGCGTAGTCGGCGTGACGCGCCGAGGGGGCGTGGCGGCAGCGCCGGTCCGGTGTGGCGGCCCACCCGGATACGCGCGAAGGCCCGTGGCGCGTACGCCACGGGCCTTCGTCGAGGGTCGGACTAGAGGTATTGGCCGGTGTTGCTGGCGGTCTCGATGGACCGTCCGGCCTCGGCGCCCTTGCCGCCGGAGACGAGCGTGCGGATGTAGACGATCCGCTCGCCCTTCTTGCCGGAGATGCGGGCCCAGTCGTCGGGGTTCGTGGTGTTGGGCAGGTCCTCGTTCTCGCGGAACTCGTCGACGCAGGCGTCGAGCAGGTGCTGCAGGCGCAGCCCCTTGCGGCCGGAGGTGAGGAACTCCTTGATGGCCATCTTCTTGCCCCGGTCGACGATGTTCTGGATCATCGCGCCGGAGTTGAAGTCCTTGAAGTAGAGGACTTCCTTGTCGCCGTTGGCGTAGGTGACCTCGAGGAAGCGGTTCTCCTCGGTCTCGGAGTACATCCGCAGGACCACCGCGTCGATCATCGCCGCGACGGTGGCCTGGGCGTCTCCGCCGTGTTCGGCCAGGTCGTCGGCGTGCAGCGGCAGGCCGGCGAGGATGTACTTGGAGAAGATGTCCTTCGCCGCCTCGGCGTCCGGCCGCTCGATCTTGATCTTCACGTCGAGCCGGCCCGGACGCAGGATCGCCGGGTCGATCATGTCTTCCCGGTTGGAGGCGCCGATGACGATGACGTTCTCCAGGCCCTCGACGCCGTCGATCTCGCTGAGCAGCTGCGGGACGATGGTGTTCTCCACGTCGGAGGAGACGCCGGAGCCGCGGGTGCGGAACACCGAGTCCATCTCGTCGAAGAACACGATCACCGGAGTGCCCTCGCCGGCCTTCTCCCGCGCCCGCTGGAAGATCAGCCGGATGTGCCGCTCGGTCTCGCCGACGTACTTGTTGAGCAGCTCGGGGCCCTTGATGTTGAGGAAGAAGCTGGTGTGCCGGTCCTTCCCCTCCCGCTCGGCGATCTTCTTGGCCAGCGAGTTGGCCACCGCCTTGGCGATCAGCGTCTTGCCGCAGCCGGGCGGGCCGTAGAGCAGGATGCCCTTCGGCGGCCGGAGCTGGTGCTCGCGGAACAGGTCGGAGTGCAGGAACGGCAGCTCCACCGCGTCGCGGATCTGCTCGATCTGTGCCTGGAGGCCACCGATGTCCTCGTAGTTGACGTCGGGCACCTCCTCCAGGACCAGTTCCTCGACCTCGCTCTTCGGGATCCGCTCGTACGCGTACGCCGAACGGGGCTCGATCATGAGCGAGTCGCCGGCCCGGATCGCGCTGCCGATCAGGGTCTCGGCGAGGTGCACGATGCGCTCCTCGTCGGAGTGCGACACCACGAGTGCCCGGTCACCCGGAGCGCCCTCGGGGCCCGCCAGGATCTCCTTGAGCATCACCACCTCGCCGACCCGCTCGTAGCCGAACGCGTCGACGATGTTGAGCGCGTCGTTGAGCAGGACCTCCTGGCCACGGCGCAGCTCGTCGACCTCGAGCGAGGGCGAGACGGCCACCCGGAGCTTGCGCCCGCCGGTGAACACGTCCACCGTGCCGTCGTCGTGCTTGGCCAGGAAGACGCCGTAGCCACTCGGCGGCTGGGCGAGACGGTCGATCTCCTCCTTGAGCGTCACGATCTGCGCGCGAGCCTCCTTGAGGGTGCTCACGAGCCGTTCGTTGTTCTCGGTCAGCCGCGCCAACTGTGCCTGGGTGGCCGCCAGCCGCTCTTCGAGCTGCCGGACGTGTCGAGGGCTTTCGGTCAACTTGCGCCGCACCAGAGCGAGTTCCTCTTGCAGGAACGCGACCTGCGTGGAGAGATCGTGGGCTTCCTTTTCCCACCGTGCGGCGCGCGAGTCCGCGTCGTCGCTGCGTGCCACGTCCCACCTCCCCGGGGGGCTTGAACGTTCTGACCTAACACTAGCCGCTATGAGCCCGATTCGGTCCACAGCAACGCGCTCGTCACCGAAGCTTGATCGCGAAGGGCTGGTCGCGGGGCGGGTACGGGCGTTCGGGTACCGTCGGAGTGTGGGACGGGAGAACATGGGGGGTGCTTCGTGACCGACGTCGCGACCGACCAGTTGCAGGTCTGGGTCGATCAGGATCTCTGCACCGGTGACGGGCTCTGCGTGCAGTACGCGCCGGAGGTCTTCGAGTTCGACGTCGACGGCCTGGCGTACGTCAAGGGCCCGGACGGCGAGCTGCGGCAGGCCCCCGGCGCCCGGGTGGACGTGCCGGAGCACCTGCGCCTCGAGGTGATCGACTCGGCGAAGGAGTGCCCGGGCGAGTGCATCCACGTCGTGCGCGGCAGCGACGGCGTCGAGGTGGCCGGCCCGGAGGCCGAGGACTGAGGCGGAGACGGACACGACGGGCCGGGGACACACGTTCCCGGCCCGTCGTGCGTCCGCCTCAGAGCAGGGGCCGGCCGACGACCGAGGCGACCAGCCGGGCGAACTCCTCCAGCCGGGCGATCTGTCCCGCCCCGCCGTCGTCGAGGGTCTTGCCGAAGCGCAGCGCGTCGTGCCGGGGCGCGCCCATCGCCTCGTCGCTGGGCGGCGCCTCGTCCAGCGAGCTGAGCAGCAGGTACACGTCGATGCTGTCGACGCGCACAGTGCCGTTGTCGGCGCGCATGAGCCGCCGCCGGCAGCCGACCTCGGTGACGGTGGACAGCGGCACCACGCGCAGCGAGGAGGTCATCGCGCCGGGTGGCCCCTCCCCCGGCGGCACGTCCTCGCCGTGCCAGAGCACCAGCCGGCTGCCGTCGCAGACGACGACCTCCTGCCACACCCCGTTCACCTCGTTGACGAAGCGCTCCAGCGTGAAGCCGAGCACCGACGCGCCGCGCAGCACGCCGTCGAGCGCCTCCAGCGCGATGTCCGGGTCGCGCAGGTACGCCCGGGCGGCCGACTCCAGGTCGGTGTAGGGCGACCAGTCCGGGAAGACGGCCGGCAGGTCGCCGTTGCCGTAGCCGGGGTTGCTCACGCCGCCTCCCGCCGGCCCGCGCCGCGGCGCCGCCATCGGTTTCGGTCACCGGCACGGGCGCGCCGCCCGATGCGCGCCCCGATCCGCTCGCTCATGCCACCGTCTCCACCCGCTCAGGTGTCGTCCCCACCGGCACACATGATCCGCCCGTACGCACGCGCCCGCGCGGCGGGGGTCAGGACTGCTCCGGCTCCTCCGCCGCGCGGGCCGCGGCGGCGGCGCGCAGGGCGTCGCGGCGCTGCGCGTACGCCTCGGCGCCCTTGCTGGGCTTGCGCCGGCGCGGCGGCGCGGTGACGCCGGGGGCGAGCTTGCGGGCGGACACCAGGAACGCGGTGTGGGCGATCATCCGGTGGTCCGGGCGGACCGCCAGCCCTTCGGCGTGCCAGTCGCGCACCAGCGACTCCCAGGCGCGCGGCTCGGTCCACCCGCCGCGCTCGCGCAGCGCCTCGACCAGTTCGGACAGCTGCGGTGTGGTGGCCACGTAGCCGATCAGCACGCCGCCGGGCACGAGCGCCCGTTCGACCATGTCGAGCATCTCCCACGGGGTGAGCATGTCGAGGATGATCCGGTCGAAACCGGTCTCGGCGCAGTCGGCGACGTCGCCGACGTGCAGCCGCCAGGCCGGGTGCGGGCCGTTGAAGAACGCCTCGACGTTGCGGCGGGCGATCTGGGCGAAGTCGTCGCGCAGCTCGAACGAGTGCAGCTCACCCTCGGTCCCGACGGCCCGCAGCAGCGAGCAGGACAGCGCGCCGGATCCGGCGCCGGCCTCCAGCACCTTGGCGCCGGGGAAGATGTCGCCCATGGCGACGATCTGTGCCGAGTCCTTCGGGTAGATCACCTGGGCACCGCGCGGCATGGACAGGACGTAGTCCGACAGCAGCGGCCGCAGCGCCAGGAACGCGGTGCCGCCGCCGGCGGTGGTGACCACGCTGCCGTCGGGCAGGCCGATCAGGGTGTCGTGCTTGAGGATCCCGCGGTGGGTGTGGAACTCCTTGCCGGGCTCCAGCGTCACGGTGTGCATCCGGCCCTTCGGGTCGGTCAGCTGGACCCGGTCGCCCGGCCGGAACGGCCCGCGGTGGACCGGGGGCAACGCCGGGACGGTGGAGATCTCTGCGGTCACGTGTTCGTCTTCCGTTCGGGTTCCAGGAGCTGGGCGAGATCCGCGATGTGCAGCACGCCGACCACATCTTCGCCTGCCGTCACGACGTACTGCGCGCCCGGGTGGGTGCGCACCGTCTCCAGCACGCGCTCGCCGTCCGCCCCGAGCGGCAGGGCCGGCACGGCGGACAGGTCGCGGGCCACCTCGTCCACCGCGACCCACGGCCTCCGTTCCGGGGGTACGGCGGCGACGCGGGCCGGGTCGACAAGGGCGACGGTACGGCCGGCCGAGTCGACCACGCCGAGCGCGGCCTCGGGGGTGCCCGTCTCGTCGCGGCGGCGCTGCGCCTCGGCCAGCGGCGTGCCGGCGGGCACGGGCAGCACCGGGCGGGCCAGCCGGGCCAGGTCGACCAGGTGCAGCCGGCGGCCGATGCGCGCCATCCGGATCGACTGGCCGGCGCCGCGCCACAGCGTCAGCGCGACGAGCAGCAGCAGCGGCAGGGCCAGCGGGGCGAGCGCCCGGCGCATGGTGAGCACCACGACCAGCGCCAGCGTGCCCAGCGCGACGGCCCGGCCCACCCAGCCGGCCACCTCGGTGCCGCGGTGCCGGTCGCGGGTGAGCGCCCACACCGCGGCGCGCAGTGCCCGGCCTCCGTCCAGCGGCAGGCCGGGCAGGCTGTTGAAGATCGCCACCACCACGTTGCTGACCGCGAGCTGGAAGGCGAGCTGGTGGCCGAGCGTGCCGGCGGGCAGGGCGAGGGTGGCGGCGACCGCGCCGGCGCCGAGCACGGCGGAGACGGCCGGGCCGGCCAGGGAGATCAGCAGCTCGACCCGGGGGCTGGGAGCGTCGCGGTCCATCTCGGTGTAGCCACCGAGCAGTTCCAGCGTGATCCCCCGCACACCGATGCCGTACCGGCGGGCGGTCAGCGCGTGGCCCAGCTCGTGCAGCAGCACGGAGCCGAGCAGCGAGACCACGAAGCCCAGGCCGACCAGGTAGCCGCCGAGCGGGCCGAGGTCGAGCTGGCGGCGGGCCAGCGCCGCGTACAGCACGGTGACCACGACGGTGAGCAGAAGCATCGAGGCGTCGACGCGCAGCGGCACGCCGAGGACCCGGCCGAGGCTGAGCCCCCGCCGGCGGGGGCCTCGGCTCCGCTGCTGCACCGGCCCGATGCTACGTGAGCTGAGCTTCGGCGAGCCCCGCAGCCGTGGTGGACCGAGGGCGCCGCGGTTGCGGATCATGCTTCGGTGCGGCGACGCCGGCCCTGTCACACGCGTGCCCTAACCTTCCGGGCATGACGGCGGAACCGATGATCGACAGTCACGGCGACCAAACGGCGGCACCGGCGCCGGTCACCGTGCGGGCCTCGTTGTCGCCGTCGCGGGCGGCCGACTTCAAGACCTGCCCGCTGCTCTACCGGTTCCGCAGCATCGACCGGCTGCCCGAGCGGCCGACCGTCGAGCAGGCCCGGGGCACGCTCGTGCACGCCGTGCTGGAGCGGCTGTTCGACCTGCCGGCCGCCGCGCGCACCCCGGAGTCGGCCGGTGACCTGGTCGCCCCGCAGTGGGACCGCCTGGTCACCGAGGAGCCGGAGCTGGCCACGCTGTTCGCCGACGGCGACGCCGTCGGGCCGCAGGAGTTCCTGCGGTCGGCGACGGCGCTGCTGGACGGCTACTTCGCGGTGGAGGACCCGCGCCGGCTGGAGCCGGCCGAGCGCGAGGCGCTGATCTCCGCGGTGGTCGACGACGAGCTGCTCATCCGGGGTTACCTCGACCGGCTCGACGTCGCGCCGGACGGCGCGCTGCGGGTGGTCGACTACAAGACCGGTGGGGCGCCGCGGGAGGCGTTCGAGGCGCGGGCGCTGTTCCAGCTCAAGTTCTACGCCCTGGTGCTGTGGCGCACCCGGGGTGTGGTGCCGCGCGTGCTGCGCCTGCTCTACCTCAAGGACGCCGAGGTCTGCGACTACGCGCCGGACGCCGAGGAGCTGGTGCGTTTCGAGCGCACGGTGGTGGCGCTGTGGCGGGCGATCGAGCAGGCCACCGCCCGGCAGGACTTCCGTCCCCGGCCGAGCCGGCTGTGCGACTGGTGCAACCACCAGGCGCTGTGCCCGAGCTACGGCGGGACGCCGCCGCCGTTCCCGGTGACCGCCGCCGCACCCGAC
>NZ_WBKS01000122.1:0-18387 GCF_008868145.1 Micromonospora sp. AMSO1212t | reverse complement strand
GGTGGGGGCGCCGGTGTAGAACGCGGTGACGCGCTCGCCTGCGGCTTGTGCCTCGTCGGGCGGGGTGCCGGCCTCTACGCTTGCGGCCGTCCAGCTCTTGCTGGACTCGGTGACGAAACGACGGCCCTCGTCCGAGGCCATCCACTCGGCTGCGGCGGCCGGGTCGACGCCCGTGCCGTCGGTGGCGAAGTGGGAGGTCAGGCCGACCAGCGCCAGGTCCCAGCCGATGCCGACCGCGCCCGGGCCGTACTCGGCCCACCGCTGGTCGTCGACGTGCGCGACGTGCTCCAGCTCGAAGCGGGTACGCCCCGGTCCCGCCTCGCGCAACCGCACCTCGATCCAGCTCACCTCGCCGCCGAACTCCCAGGTGGCGGCGAAGCCGTGCGGCGGGTCACAGCGCTCGACGGTGCCGCCGGCGTTGCCCTCCAGCTGGTACCGGCCGCCGAGGCTCAGGTCACCGGAGACCGGCAGGAACCAGCGGGGTATCCGTTCCGGGTTCGTGCAGGCGTCGAAGACGTCGGCGACCGGCGCGTCGTACGTCTGGGCGATGGTGAGCACCCGCGCCTGCCCGGCGGGAAGCGTACGGTCGCCGATGCGGCGCTCGACGGCGCTGATCTGTCCGGTCACGTCGATCATGGTTCGGTCCTCTCGTCGTCGGTGGTGTCCTCGCGCAGCCGTCGCTCGCGGCGGCCCCGGGCCAGCTCGGTGGCGAGCGCCGCCAGTGGTGGCGTCCAGAAGCGGCGGAACCCGTCCAGCCACGCGTCGATCTCGCGCAGCGGGCCGGGATCCACGGCGTAGAGGCGGCGGGTGCCCTCGGCGCGCACTGTGGTGAAGCCGTGCTCGCGCAGCACCTTGAGGTGCTGTGAGACGGCGGGCTGGCTGATGCCGAACTCGCGCCGCACGGTCTCGCCGAGCGCGCCGGCGGGTTGCTCGCCGTCGGCGAGCAGTTCCAGGATCCGGCGGCGGACCGGGTCGCCGAGGACGTCGAAGGCGTGCACAACGCCTTTGTATCAGACGAGGCTTATATAAGCCAGCATTGACACAGCGAGCACCGACGCGACGCGGGGCGCCCGTCGCACCCGGGCGCCCCGCGTATCCCCGTGGTCAGCCGCCGAGACGGGTGGCGACGGTACGACGCAGCTCCGGCAGGCGGTCGTGCAGCAGGCCGGGGCACTGCGTGTCGTTGAAGTCCTTGTGCCCGTAGATCTCGGTGGGCGCGATGCCGTACTGCTGGCAGGTGAACGCGCAGAACGTGACCAGGCTGTTCCAGAGCGCCTGCGGCGGCTGCACGTTCACGTAGATGCCGTCGTTCTCGATGCCGATGGCCTGGCTGTTCTGCCCGACGCAGTGCGCGCCCTGCACCATGGTCTGGCCGTGCAGCAGCGCGTAGAGGCTGCCGTGCCGGCCCTCGGTCAGGTAGCCGCCCCGGCTGTTGGTGAAGTGCTGCCCGGAGTCGAGCCAGCCGTTGCTGTCCATGTGCAGGTTCTGGATGTCGCGGGAGTTGCGGTACGCCTGGGCGAGGCTGTAGTCGGTGGTGTTCGGGAACGCCGTGTGGTGGACGATGATCTTGTTGGGCCGGCTGGCCACCACGCTCACCGGCGACGAGGGCGGGCGGGCGCCCCAGGTCGCGCAGTTGGCGATGGTCGGCTGGTCGACCCGGGTGGCGGCGGCCCGCGCGCCGGGGCCGGAGCCGATCTGGGTGAGCGCGCCGACGCCGGCGGCGGCGCCGAGCAGGACCGCGCCGCGCAGCACGGTCCGCCGGGGTACGGGAAGGGACATCGCAACCTCCTCGCGGAAGGGGGCGCCGGATCGACCGGTACGCCGGGCGTGGCGGGACCGGCGCCGCCCGCCACGCCCGGGCCGGGGTCAGCAGGTTCCGTTGCAGGCCAGTACGCGTAGCCGGTCGAGCGAGCCGTTCCACACGTTCTGGTCACCGGGGAAGACGCCGGAGGAGGACCACTGCCAGAACGAGTACGTGCCCCAGCCGGCCGGCAGCGTGCCGACGCTGCTTGCGTAGCGGGCGATCCACAGCGGGTTGTTGGCGGCGAACTGCGAGGTGTTGCCGGTGCAGGTGCTCCACCAGTCGGTGGTGGTGTAGATGGTGGCCCACCGGCCGGTGCGGGCGTAGTACTGGTTGACGAACGAGGCGATCCAGCTGCGCATCGACGCCTGGCTCAGCCCGTAGCAGGTCGCGCCGTACGGGTTGTACTCGATGTCCAGCGCGCCGGGCAGCGTCCGCCCGTCCTTCGACCAGCCGCCGCCGTGGTCGACGAAGTAGTTGGCCTGGGTGGCGCCGCTCGTGGTGTCCGGACGGGCGAAGTGGTACGAGCCGCGGATCATCCCGACGTTGTACGAGCCGTTGTACTGCTGGGCGAAGTACGGGTTGGTGTAGTACGTGCCCTCGGTCGCCTTGACGTACGCGAACCGGGCGCCGTTGGCCCACGCCCCGGACCAGTTCACGTTGCCCTGGTAGCTGGACACGTCCATGCCGGGCAGCCCGGCCGGGGCGGCGCCGGCGGGGGCCGCCCCGAACAGGGTCGCCGCGGCGACGGTGGCGGTGGCGAGCAGCGCGGCTCCGGCCGCGCGCAGCGCCGATCGGATCGACCTGTGCATCTGTCCTCCCTGGGGGTTGCCGCGCTCCGGCGGCGGGAGTATGACGAAAGGAACTGTCGTCATTAGGTCACAGGGCGGAGAAACTTTTCAATAGATTGCATCGAAGAATCTCACTGGATAGGGTGCTCAGCCGAGCTGGGCGAGCGCCTCGGCGGCGGCGCGCTCGCCGGCGGTCACCGCGCCCTCCAGGTAGCCGCTCCACCGGGTCGCCGTCTCCGTGCCGGCCCAGTGCACCCGGCCCACCGGCGTCCGCAGCTCCGGGCCGTACGCGCACCACGCACCGGGCGGCAGGACGCCGCAGAAGCAGCCGCGCGTCCACTCGTCGGCCGACCAGTCGTACTCGACGAGGTCGTCGGGGCGCGCGGCGGCCGGGCCGAAGATCGCGGCGAGCGCGTCGCGCAGCGCGGCCCGGCGCGCGTCGTCAGGCAGCCGGCGCAGCGCCCGGGCCTGCGCGCCGTAGCTGAACGCGGTGAGCACCCCGCCCGGCGCGTCCGGCAGGGAGTTGTCCACCGTCTCGGTGAGCGGCCCGGTGTCGGTGCTGGACACGCCGGAGCGGCCGTCGGCGCGCCAGAACGGCTCCGGGTAGAGCGCGTGCACCTTGAGCGCCACACCCATCGGCATCCGCTGGGTCAGGCCGTCGCGCAGCGGCGGCAGCGGCGGGTCGTACCGGATCCGCCCGGCCAGCGTCGGCGCCAGCGCTACCACCGCCGCGTCGCCGCGGTACGTCTCGCCGCCGGCGCGCACCCGCACGCCGTCGCCGTCCTGCGCGACGCCGTCCACCGGCGCGCGCAGGCACAGGCTCCCCGGCGGCAGCGCGGCGGCCATCCGCTCGGCCAGCACGGCCGGACCGCCGACGACGCGGTCCTGCTGGGCGCCACCGGCCATGCCGAGCAGCGACCGGGTGCCGCCGCCGCTGCGCAGGTAGAACAGCAGGTGCAGCAGCGAGACCTCGTCCGGCGAGGCGGCCAGCAGTCCACCGGCGAGCAGCCGGCCCGCGTACCGGGCGGTGACCGGGCCGGCCGCGCTCGCGTCGAGCCAGCCGCCGAGCGTGATCCGGTCCCATCGTGCCGCGTCGTCCGCCCGCCACGGCGCGGCCGGGTCGAGCCGGGCCGGCATCTCGTCGAGCGTGCCGAGCAGTCCGGACAGCCCGGGCGGTTCGCCGGTGGCCGGGCGCCCGCCGAGCAGCAGCGTCGGCTGACCGTGCGCGGGGGAGGGAAAGGTGGCCAGCCCGTACGTGGCGACGAGCGCGTACATCCGGTTCTGGGTCGGGCCGATCCACTGCGCGCCGAGATCGAGCCAGCCGCCGCCGGGCAGCGGGCGGCTGCGCGTCCGGCCGCCCACCCGGTCCCGCGCCTCCAGCACCCGCACCTCGGCACCGGCCGCGTCCAGCGCGAGCGCGCAGGCCAGGCCGGAGAACCCGGCGCCCACGACGACGACCCGGTGGCGGCGCACGCGTCGGCGTACCCCGCTCCCGGCCGGATTCACCCGGCCCGGCGTGTCGAAACGGGCGCCCACCGTTCGTGTGGAGGGTGAAGGGACGGCGCGGGGCCGTCCGGCGGTGACGAGGAGAAGCCGATGAAGCAGTACCTGATCAGCATGTACCAGCCGGCCGGCCAGGGCCGTCCGGACCCGGAGTTCCTGGCCGGGGTGATGCGGGAGGTCGAGGCCATCGGCCGGGACCTGCGGGAGGCGGGGTGCTGGGTGTTCGGCAACGGCCTGCACGACCCGCAGACCGCCACCGTGCTGCGCCCGGCCGGTGACGAGGTGCTGGTCACCGACGGGCCGTTCGCCGAGGGCAAGGAGTACCTGGGCGGCGTCACCGTCATCCGGGCGCCCGACCTGGACGCCGCACTGGACTGGGGCCGCCGGTACGCCCTGGCCACCACGCTGCCGATCGAGGTCCGCCCGTTCCAGGGCGAGGGATGACCGACGTCGAACAGGTCTTCCGGGCCGAGTACGGCCGCGCGGTAGCCGTCATGGTCCGTCTCCTCGGCGACATCGACCTCGCCGAGGAGGCGGTCCAGGAGGCGTTCGCGATCGCCGTGACGCGCTGGGCCGCGGACGGACCGCCGCCCAGTCCGGCCGGCTGGATCATCACCACCGCCCGGAACCGGGCGATCGACAGGTTGCGGCGCGAGGCGACCCGGAAGGCGCGGCACGCCGAGGCCGCCCTGCTGCACGCCGCCGACCCGCCCGCCGAGGAGGGGCCCGTGCCCGACGACCGCCTGCGCCTGATCTTCACCTGCTGCCACCCGGCGCTCGCCGCTCCCGCCCGGGTGGCGTTGACGCTGCGCCTGCTCGGCGGCCTGAGCACCGGCGAGATCGCGCGGGCCTTCCTGGTGCCGGAGCCGACGATGGCCCAGCGCCTGGTCCGGGCCAAGGCGAAGATCCGCGACGCCGGCATCCCGTACCGGGTGCCGCGTGACGCGGACCTGCCGGACCGGCTGCGCGGGGTGCTCGCCGTGGTGTACCTGATCTTCAACGAGGGGCACACGGCCAGCGCGGGGGAGCGGCTGGGCCGGGCCGAGCTGGGTGCCGAGGCGATCCGGCTGGGCCGGCTGCTGGTGACGTTGATGCCGGACGAGCCGGAGGCGCTCGGCCTGCTCGCGCTGATGCTGCTCACCGAGGCGCGTCGCGACGCCCGGACCGGCCCGGACGGGGTGCCGGTGTCGCTGTCCGAGCAGGACCGCGGCCGATGGGACCGGGAGCTGATCGGCGAGGGGCAGGAACTGGTCCGCCGGTGCCTGCGACGGGGCCGGCCCGGCCCGTACCAGATCCAGGCCGCGATCGGCGCCGTGCACGCGGACGCGCCCACCGCCGCCGCCACCGACTGGGGACAGATCCTCGCGCTCTACGACCAGTTGACGGCCGTCGCGCCGGGACCGGTGGTGGCGCTGAACCGGGCGGTCGCGCTGGCCGAGGTGCGCGGGCCGGCGGCCGGACTGGCCGCTGTGGACGGTCTGGACCTGGGCGGCTACCACGTGTGGCACGCGATCCGGGCCGACCTGCTGCGCCGCCTGGACCGCCCGGCGCAGGCCCGGGCGGCGTACGACGCGGCGATCGCCGGCACCGGCAACGCCGCGGAGCAGACGTTCCTGCGCCGTGCCCGCGACCGCATGCCGGGATGATCGCACCGACCGTCCACGTAGGAGCCCTGGAGACGAGGGGGAAGGAGCCGTGATCGTCTGGGCATTGACGCGGCGGCAGAGAAAAGTACACTCCCGGTGTAATTAGTTTTTCCACGCCCCGTCGACCGGCACGAGGTGACGATGAGCCCACCGGCCACAGCCGCCGACGGCCTGGCGCTGCACCACGTCGGCGTGCGCTTCGGCGGCCTGGTCGCCCTCGACGACGTCTCGCTGCGGGTACCGCCGGGCCGGGTCGTCGGCGTGATCGGGCCCAACGGCGCCGGCAAGACCACCCTGTTCAACGTGGTCTGCGGCTTCGTCCGGCCGACCGAGGGGTCGCTCACCCTGGACGGCAGGCCGTTCCGGCCCCGCCCGCACGCCCTCACCCGGCTCGGCATCGCCCGCACACTCCAGGGCGTCGGGCTGTTCGCCGGGCTGACCGTGCTGGAGAACGTGGTCGCCGGCGCGAG
Source organism: Micromonospora sp. AMSO1212t (assembly GCF_008868145.1). Classification (NCBI taxonomy): domain Bacteria; kingdom Bacillati; phylum Actinomycetota; class Actinomycetes; order Micromonosporales; family Micromonosporaceae; genus Micromonospora; species Micromonospora sp. AMSO1212t. Next base: position 12,176 of record NZ_WBKS01000122.1, on the reverse strand, counting down.
TCACACCGCCCGCGCCGGTTTCGCCGCCGCGCTGTTCGGTCTGCCCCGCAGCGACAACGACGAGCGGCGGCTGCGCGCGGCCGCCCTGGACCTGCTCGCCGAACTGGGCATCGGGAAGTACGCCGACGCGGTGCCGGCCACCCTGCCGTACCCGGTCCGCAAGCGGGTCGCGCTGGCTCGCGCGCTGATCGCCCGTCCCCGGCTGCTGCTGCTCGACGAACCGGCCGGCGGCCTCGGCGCCGACGACGTGGCCGAGCTGGCCGACCTGGTCCGCGCGCTGCCCGGACGCGACGACGGCTGCGCCGTCCTGCTCGTCGAGCACCACATGGACCTGGTCATGTCCGTCTGCCACGACCTGGTGGTGCTCGACTTCGGCAAGGTGATCGCGGCCGGCCCGCCGGAGCGCATCCGCGACGACCCCCGGGTCACCGAGGCGTACCTGGGCGCGGACGTGCCGGCCGAGGGGAGCGCGTCGTGACCGCCGTGCTGGAGGTCGAGGCGCTCAGCTGCGGCTACGGACCGGTGCCGGTGCTGCACGACGTCGAGTTCACCGTCCCGGCCGGCACCGTCACCGCCGTGCTGGGCGCCAACGGCGCGGGCAAGACCACGCTGCTGCGTACCCTCTCGGGTCTGCTCCGTCCCACCGGTGGCCGCGTCCGGTACGCGGGGGAGGACCTGCGCGGCGTCCGGGTCGAACACCTGGTCCGGCGCGGCCTGGCGCACGTGCCGGAGGGGCGCGGCGTGGTGACCGAGCTGACCGTGGCGGAGAACCTGCGCCTCGGCGGGTTGTGGCGGCGCGACCGGGCCGACGCCCGGCGCGCGCAGGACGAGGTGTACGAGCTGTTCCCCGCCCTGGCCCGCCGCCGCGACCACGCCGGACACCAGCTCTCCGGCGGCGAACGGCAGATGCTCGCGATCGGGCGGGCGCTGATCGCCCGGCCCCGGCTGCTGCTGCTCGACGAGCCGTCGCTCGGGCTGGCGCCCAAGGTGGCCGCGCAGATCATGGCGCTGCTGCGGCGGCTGCGCGACGAGCGAGGGCTCACCGTCCTGCTCGTCGAGCAGAACGTGCGCACCGCGCTGTCGGTAGCCGACCAGGGCATCGTCATGTCGCTCGGGCGGGTGGTGACGGCCGCGCCGGCCGCCCGGCTGCGCGACGACGACCAGCTCCGGCACGCGTACCTCGGATTCTAGGAAGGGGGTCGCGGATGGAGCGGTTCTGGTTCCTCACCTTCGACGGGCTCGCCTCCGGGGCGGTGTACGCGGCGTTCGCGCTCGCGCTGGTGCTCATCTGGCGGGCCGCCCGGGTGGTCAACTTCGCCCAGGGCGCGATGGCCGTGGCCACCGCCTACGTCGGGTACGCGGTCGTCTCCGCCACCGGCTCGTACTGGCTGGGCCTGGCCGCCGCGATCCTGTCCGGACTGGCCCTGGGCGCGCTGGTGGAGCGGGTGCTGATGCGGTTCGCCGGCCCCGGCGGCCCGCTCAACCAGGTGATCGTCGCGCTCGGCCTGGTGCTCGTCATCCAGGCGGTGCTCGGCATGTTCTTCGGCAACGACTACCGGCCCGCCCCGGCACCGTTCGACACCGACGCGCTCACCATCGGCGGGGTGGCCGCGCTGTCCCCGTACGACCTGTGGGTGCTCGGCTCGGCGCTCACAGTGGTGGCGCTGCTCGCGCTGCTGTTCACCCGTACCCCGGTCGGCCTGCGCATGCGGGCCGCCGCGTTCGCACCCGAGGTGTCCCGGCTGCTCGGCGTCAGCGTCGGCCGGATGCTCACGCTGGGCTGGGCGCTCGCCGCCGGGGTCGGCGCGCTCGCCGGCATGCTGGTCGTCCCCACCGGACTCGGCCTGCACTCGCACGCCATGGACCTGGTCTTCGTGGTCGCGTTCACCGCCGCCGTGGTCGGCGGCCTGGACAGCCCGGTCGGCGCTGTCGTCGGCGGCCTGCTGGTCGGGCTGATCCTGTCCTACGTCACCGGCTACCTGGGACCGGACACCACCCCGCTGGCCGTCCTGGTGCTGCTGCTGGCCGTCCTGCTGGTCCGCCCCGGCGGGCTCTTCTCCGCGGCGAGAGCGAGGCACGTGTGACGAGCACACCCACCGAGATCGCGCCCGCCGCGCCGTCCCCGCTGCGTCGGCTGCTCCCCGGCGCACCCGCCGGACGCGAGGCGCGCGGATCCACGCTGCTGCGCCACCTCGCGGTGGCCGTATTCGTCGGCACGCTCGTCGTGCTGGTCACCAACCAGCTCGCGCCGTACCAGAACCTCCAGGTGGCGCGCGTCTGCGCGTTCCTCTGCGTCACCGCCGGGCACACCGTGCTGGTCGGGCTCAACGGCCAGCTCTCCCTCGGGCACGGCGCGCTGATGGCCACCGGCGCGTACACCATGGCGCTGACCCAGCAGGCCCTCGACGAGCGGGCCGTACGCGGCTGGTGGACGCTGCCCGCGTCGCTGCTCGCGGCCGTCGCGGTGACCGCGCTCGGCGGGCTCGTCGTCGGGCTGGCGGCGGCCCGGCTGCGCGGCCCCTACCTGGCCGGTGTGACCCTGGCCGTGGCGACGCTCGTCCCGGCGGTCACCACGATCTTCACCGGCGTGTTCAACGGCGAGCAGGGTCTGCCGTTCCCGGCCCAGACGCCACCGGCGGCACTCGGCGCCTACTTCCAGCCCGAACGCTGGCTGGCCTGGATCGCGCTGGCCGCCGCGCTGCTCACCATGCTGCTGCTGGCGAACCTGGTCCGCAGCCGCTTCGGCCGGTCCCTGCGGGCGGTCCGCGACGACGAGGTCGCCGCCCGGCTCGCCGGTATCCCGGTGGCCCGCACGCAGGTGCTCGCGTTCGTGGTCAGCGCCGCCTGCGCCGGCCTGGGCGGCGGCGTGTACGCCATGCTCACCGCCACCGTCGCGCCCGGCAAGTTCCCGCTGGACCTGTCGCTGTTCCTGCTCATGGCGATCGTGATCGGCGGGCTGGGCAGCCTGGCCGGCGCGGTCTGGGGAGCGGTGCTGCTGGTGGCGCTCCAGGACCTGCCCGGTCTGCTCACCGAACACCTCAGCCTCTCCGCCGGGCTGGCCCAGCGGCTGGAGGGCAACCTCGCGCTCGCCGTGTTCGGCCTGGTCCTCATCGTCGTCATGCTCGCCGCCCCGGGCGGCATCGCCGGGGGCGTCCGCGCCGTGCGCGCCCGGCTGCTCGCGGCGCTGCGCCGTCGCCGGGCCACCCGGTCGCCGGACCGCTGACCTCACCGGTTCCACCCACCGTTCGCACCGTCGCACCGGATTGGAGAACCATGCGCCCCACCACCCGCCGCGTTCTCGCGGCCGCCGCAGGCCTGGCCCTGCTGGCCGCGTTACCTGCTTGCGCCGACGACGAGAAGCAGGCCGCCGAGAACGTCCCCGGCGTCAGCGACTCCGAGGTCGTCATCGGCACCCACCAACCGCTCACCGGACCGGCCGCGCCCGGCTACTCGAAGATCTCCGCCGCCACCAAGGCGTACTTCGAGCACGTCAACAGCAAGGGCGGCGTGCACGGCCGGAAGATCGTCTACAAGGTCATGGACGACGGCTACAACCCCGCCAACACCGAGAACGTGGTCCGCAAGCTGGTGCTCGACGACAAGGTCTTCGCGCTGCTCGGCGGCCTGGGCACGCCCACGCACACGAACGTGCTGGAGTTCGTCAAGACGCAGAAGGTGCCGGACCTGTTCGTCGCCTCCGGCAGCCGCAACTGGAACCAGCCGGACAAGTATCCGACGACGTTCGGCTGGCAGCCCGACTACACGGTCGAGGGCAAGATCCTGGCCGGCTACGTCAAGCGCGAGTTCCCCGGCGCGAAGGTCTGCCACTTCGGGCAGAACGACGACTTCGGGCGGGACTCGCTGGCCGGCGTCGAGCAGGTCCTCGGCCCGGTCGCGGCGAAGCAGACGTACACCACCACCAACCAGCAGGTCGGCCCGGCGATCGGGGCGCTGCGCGCGGCCGGCTGCCAGGTGGTCGTCGCGGCGACCATCCCCGGCTTCACCGCGCTCGCCATGGGCCAGGCCGCCGGGCAGGGCTTCAAGGCGCAGTGGGTGGTGTCCAACGTGGGCGCCGACTACACCACGCTGTCCGCGCAGCTCGGCGACAAGAAGGTGATCCTCGAGGGCATGGTGGCCGACAACTACCTGCCGAACGTGGCCGACACCGCGAACCCGTGGATCCAGGAGTTCACCAAGATCCACCAGAAGTACAACGCCGGCAACCCGGTCGACGGCAACGCGATCTACGGCTACTCGATGGCGTACACGTTCGTGCAGGCGATGCTCGCCGCCGGGCCCGACCCCACCCGGGAGAAGCTGGTCGAGGCCGTGCGCAAGGGCGGCTTCCGCGGCCCGGGCCTGGTCCCCTTCCGGTACGCCGAGGGCGTGCACGCCGGCTACGGCGGGGTCCGGCTCACCAAGGTGAGCAACGGCGTGCAGGCGTACTTCGGTCCCGCGTACACCACCGACGACGGTGACGGCGCCGTCACCGAGTTCACCGACCCGCCGACGAACCCGCCCGCGGACGCCGTGCCGACGTCCTGACCACAGTGCTGTCGCCGGGCGGCCGGGTGCCGGTCGCCCGGCGGCACGCACGTAGAGTGGCCGCCGGCAGACGAGCAACAGGAGAGCCCGTACCCATGATCGAGCTGGAGACCGACCCGCCGGAGCGGGTGGACGGCCGGGCGGCGCGGGCCGAGCGGACCCGCGCCGCGATCGTGGAGGCGCACCTGGCCCTGATCGACTCCGGTGACCTGCGGCCCACCGGGGAACGGATCGCCGAGCGGGCCGGGGTGTCGCTGCGCACGCTCTGGACCAACTTCAAGGACATGGAGACGCTGTTCGCCGCGACCGGGCGGCGGGTCGGCGAGCGGCAGGCCGCGCTCTGGCGGCCGGTGTCGCCGGAGCTGCCGCTGACCGCCCGGATCGCCGCGTTCTGCGACCAGCGCGCCCGGCTGCTGGAGGTGCTGGCGCCCTCGGCCCGCGCGTCGGCGCTGCGGGAGCCGTTCTCCCCGCAGTTGCGCCGCAACCGGGAGGCGGCCGTCACCCGGGTCCGGCAGGAGATCGAGGCGGTGTTCGCCCCGGAGCTGGCGCAGGCCGGGCCGGGCCGGGAACAGTTGGTGGACGCGCTCACGGTGGCCGGCACCTGGTCGGCCTGGTCGATGATGCGCGACTCGATGGGGCTCGACGTCGACGCCTCCCGCGCCGTGATGGCCCGTACGCTCGGCGCGCTGCTGGTCGACGCGATCGCCGCCGGCCTGCGCTGACGCTCCCGGCGGCCTGAGCTGAGCGCCCCGGCGGCCGTCAGGCGATCTCGCCGGCGGCCGCGACCTCGCCGAGCTGACCCAGCGTGCTCAGGTAGGTGTCGTGCAGCTCGTCGGTGGCCGCCGTGCACGCGTCGGAGACGGTGACGATGCGGTACCCGTGGTCGACCGCCTGGTAGGCGGTGCCGGTGACGGCCAGGTTCGTCGCGACGCCGGTGAACACGACGGTCCGCACGCCCCGGCCGCGCAGGATCAGGTCCAGTTCGGTGCCGAAGAACCCGCCGAGCCGGGTGGAGGTGACGACGACGTCGCCCGGCTGCCGCGCGACCTCGTCGACGATCCGGGTCTTCGGGTCGCCCTCCAGGAACGCCCCGTGTTCCCTGATCATGGCGAAGCTCGGGGTGTTGGCGATCAGGTCCGGATAGCCGGGCCGGTAGGCGACGCGGGTGAAGACGACCAGGCCGCCCGCCGCGCGCGCGGCGACGGCGACCCGGGCCGCGTTCGCCGCCACGCCGTGCCGGGCCACCTGGCCGGCGAAGAACGGGCCGAAGACGCCGTCCGGGCTGACCACCTCGTGTTGCCAGTGGACGCCCACGACCGCGGTGTGCGCCCAGTCGATGCGCTGCATGTCGATCCCGTCACGGTGCGGAGAGTTGCTGCGGCGCCAGCTCGTAGCGGCTCAGGCCGCCGGCGGCGGTGCTCCTGCCGAAGGCGTCCCGGCGCCCCCAGCGGCCGGGGACGTCGAGCAACGCCACGTAGTCGAGGCTAGCAGGCAGGGCGGGCCGGGCCACGAGATCGTCGCCGACCGGCCGGAGCCCGAGCATCGTCCGCAGGAGCAGCAGCGGCGCTCCGGCCGACCAGGCCTGCGGGCTGCACGCGGTCGGATACCGGATCGGGTAGCGGGTCTCGGACCGGGCGTGCCCGGCGAACGCCTCCGGCAGCCGGCCGTCGTAGAAGGCCGCCGCGTCCAGGATGCCGGCCGCGATGCGGGCCGCCTCGTCGGCGTACCCGTAGCGCCGCAGACCCCAGGCGATGAACGAGTTGTCGAACGGCCAGATGGTCCCGACGTGGTAGCCGACCGGGTTGTAGCGGGCCTCGCCCTCGGCCAGCGTGCGGACACCCCAGCCGCTGAACATCGCCGGTGACATCAGGTGCCGTACCAGGGCCTCGGCCTTCGGCTCCTCGACGATGCCGCTCCACAGCAGGTGGCCGATGTTCGACGACAGGGCGTCCACCCGGCGACCGTCGCCGTCCAGCGCCAGCGCCATGTACTCGCCGTCGTCGATCCAGAAGTCGTGGTTGAAGCGGCGCCTGAGGTCGGCGGCGTCCCGCTCCAGCCGGTCCGCGTACGCCGGGTCGTGCCAGATCTCGCGGGCCAGCCGGGCGGTGCGCACCTTCGCGTCGTACGCGTACCCCTGGAGTTCGCAGGTGGCGCGCGGGAAGCCCGGCAGCCGGCCGTCGCGGTGGGAGATGCTGTCCCAGGAGTCCTTCCAGCACTGGTTCTCCAGGCCGTTCACCGGGTTGCGCCGCTCGTAGGAGACGTAGCCGTTGCCGGCCCGGTCGGCGTAGTGGTCGATCCAGTCGACGGCCGCCCGCGCCTCCTGCTCCACCGCGCGTACGAGGGCGGCGTCGCCGGTCCACCGCTCGTACTCGTCGAGCAGCACGAGGAACAGGGGAGTGGCGTCCGCGCTGCCGAAGTAGGGGCTGTGCGGTGTCTCGTCGAAGACGGTCAGCTCGCCGTAGCGCATCTCGTGCAGGATCCGGCCCGGCTCCTCCTCCCGGAAGTCGTCGATCCGGCTGCCCTGGCGGAAGGCGAGCACGGTGAGCGTGGTGGCGGCGAGTTCGGGTGCGAACGGCAGCGCCTGGAGGCTGGTGAGGATGCTGTCGCGGCCGAACAGGCACATGAACCAGGGCAACCCGGCGGCCAGGACGCACCCGGCTCCGGCGAGGAACGGACTGAACCGCAGCGCGGCCAGGTCGATGAGGCTCTGCCGGTAGGTGTTCTGCAACGGTCCCCAGCTGGTCTCCAGGCGCGGCGCCCGGTCCAGCCACTCTCGTAGCTCGGCGGGCTTGTTCCGGGCGTGGCCCTCGACCCGTCCGGGCAGGCTGAGCCGCTCCAGCCCTCGGGGCAGGGAGAGGTCCGGTTCGGCGCTCAACCGGGTCTGCCACCGGCCGTGCGCTTCGATGTGCACGCGCAGCGTCAGGCCGCTCTCGTCCACCTCCGCCGGAGCCGTCGCCGACACGATCGTCTCGCGGCGGTAGCGTTCGCGCTGGTAACCCAGGACGAGTCGCGGGCCGTCGACCCGCCGGTAGTGCCGCCCCTCGCGGTTCGTCGCGCCCTCCTTGACCGCGAAGAGGTCCGCGAAGTCCGCGTCCACCTCGATCCGCACGGTCAGGTCGACGGGCCGCCGGTCGTTGTTGACCAGGAGCAGATCCTCCTGGAGTCCGGTGTCGAGCCGGTGGGTCCGGCGCACCTCCAGCGTGCTGTTGACGTAGACGTCCTGACTGCCCGGAACCAGGTAGAACCGGTTCTCGAAGTACTGGATGTCGTCGATGGACAGCGTGCTGAGCCGCTCGCCGTCGATGGTGAGCTGCCACCGGGACAGCAGGCGGGTGTCGTGGGCGAACAGGCCGTGGGTGGCGTCGGCCGCCGGGACGATGTCGCCCGCCCGGTCGCAGACCAGGAAGATCGTCCCGTCGAAGATGCCGACGTGGCCGTCAGCCATCGTCGTCTCCCCGGTGTCGTTCCGGGCGCGAGCCGGGCGGGGAGGGGAACAGTCGGCGTACGGTCGCGAACAGCCGCGGGCTGCCCTCCACCTCGGCCTCGCCGCGCAGGACCGTGGTCAGGAAGTACGCCTCGCCCCGCGCGATCCGGTCGAAGACGGCCCGGTCCGCCCGGACGACCGCGTCCCCGCCGGTGGCCTGCCGCGCCGCGGTGACCTCGCCCCGGGCGATGGAGACCAGCCAGTGGTCGACCGAGCCGTCGCCGGCGATGTCGAACCGGACGGTGCCCTCGTGCAGCGCTGTCAGCCCGCGCTGCCTGTGCTGCCCCAGGCTCCGGAAGAACTCTTCGGTGGCGTCGACCATCGGCCCTCCTCCCGATGGCGCTATTCCCCGCCACGGGGCCTGTCGCCTCACCCGGAACGGGTGAAACCGGGGAAGCCGGAGACCTAGTCCTCGCGCAGCAGGCGCAGGATTCTGGCCAGCTCGGTCCGGTCCTCCGGTGCGAGCGCGCCGAAGAACCGTGCCGCCTCGGTGGCCCGCGCCTGCCGGATGGCGGTGCCCACCCGCTCGCCCTCGGCGGTGGGGGCGACAAGCGTGGCCCGCCGGTCGTCCGGGTCGGGCCGGCGCTCGACCAGGCCCCGCTCCTGCAACCCGTCGACCACCTCGGTGGCCGAGCGCGGCGCGATGCGCAGGTGCTCGGCGAGTGCGCCGGGCCGCAGCGCGCCGTGACGCATCAGCACGCCGAGCGCCCGCGCCTGCCCGGGGCTGATCTCCCACGGCTCCAGCGCGCGTTTGGTCTGGTGACGCAGTCGGCGGGTCACCGCCCAGAACGTCTCGGCCAGGCTCTCGTCGCTGCCGCTCACGGGGAATACGGTAGCAGTATTTCGTGTTGCTCCCTCATGTTGAGGTAACCTCAGCATTGTCGTTAACCTCAGCATCGTCCCCCACATGAGGAGCACCCTTGGATCGCATCCCCGACGGCCGCCGTGACGGCCGAACCGTTTCCCCCGCCGAGAAGGCCCAGGCCCGCGAGGTGTCCCTGCGCCGGATCGGCGGCCTGTTCACCGCCCACCGAGGCCCGCTCGCCACCGTCGTGGCGATCATCGTGGCGTCCTCGATCATCGCGATGGCCACGCCGTTCCTGCTGCGTGCCGTGATCGACCGGGCCCTGCCCGAGCGTGACCTGACGCTGCTGGCCTGGCTGGTCGCGGGCATGGTCGCGGTGGCCGCTGTCACCGCCGTGCTCGGCGTCGCGCAGACCTGGATCTCCACCCGCGTCGGTCAGGAGGTCATGCACCGGCTGCGCGCCGACGTCTTCGCCCACCTCCAGCGGCAGTCGATCGGCTTCTTCGTGCGCACCCGCACCGGCGAGGTGCAGTCCCGCATCACCAACGACATCGGCGGCATGCAGTCGGTGGTCACCTCCACCGCCACCTCGATCGCCGCCAACCTCACCACTGTCGTCGCCACCACCATCGCCATGCTGGCGCTGAGCTGGCGCCTCACCCTGGTCTCGGCGGTCGTGCTGCCGCCCGCGCTCTGGCTCACCCGCCGGGTCGCCCGGCTGCGCCGGGAGATCACCGCCCAGCGTCAGCGCGAACTGGCCGACCTCACGGTGACCATCGAGGAGGGGCTGTCGGTCAGCGGCGTACGGCTGGCCAAGACGCTCGGCACCGGCCCGGCCCTGGTCGACCGGTTCACCGCCTCCTCGGCCCGCCTGGTCGACCTGGAACTGCGCTCGGAGCTGGCCGGACGCTGGCGGATGGCAGCCATGAGCATCGTCTTCGCCGCCATCCCCGCGGTGATCTACCTGGGCGCCGGGCTGCCCGGCACCGCCGGCACGCTCACCATCGGCACGCTCGTCGCGTTCACCGCGCTCCAGGGCAACCTGTTCCGGCCGCTGATGGGCCTGCTCAACGTGGGCGTGACGCTCACCGCGTCGCTGGCGCTGTTCGCCCGGATCTTCGAATACCTCGACCTGCCCGTCGAGGTCGCCGAGCCGGCCCGCCCGGTCCCGCTGGACCCGGCCACGGCCCGCGGCCACCTGCGCATCGAGGACGTCACCTTCAGCTACCCGGGAAGCGACACCGCCGCGCTCGCGGGCGTCAGCCTGGACGTCCCGGCCGGCACGAGCCTCGCCCTGGTGGGGGAGACCGGCTCCGGCAAGAGCACGCTCGCCGCGCTGATCAGCCGGCTGCACGACCCGGACGCCGGCCGCATCACCATCGACGGGATCGACCTGCGCGACCTGCGCCCGGCCGACCTGGCCGCCGTCGTGGGCGTGGTCAGCCAGGAGACGTACCTGCTGCACGCCACCGTGCGGGACAACCTCCGGTACGCGCGCCCGGACGCCACCGACGCCGACATCGAGGCCGCCGCCCGCGCCGCCCGCATCCACGACCTCATCGCTGCGCTGCCCGACGGGTACGACACCATGGTCGGCTCGCGCGGCCACCGGTTCTCCGGCGGCGAGCAGCAGCGCCTGGCGATCGCCCGGACCCTGCTGCGCAACCCGCGGATCCTGGTGCTGGACGAGGCGACGAGCGCGCTGGACACCGAGACCGAGCGCGCGGTCCAGCGGGCGCTGGACGAGCTGGCCCGGGGCCGGACCGTGGTGACCATCGCGCACCGGCTCTCCACCGTCCGCGACGCCGACCGCATCGCGGTGCTCGACCACGGCCGGATCGTCGAGTCCGGCACCCACGACGCGTTGCTGGACCGGCGCGGCCGGTACGCCGCCCTGGTCGGCTGACCGTAGGAAAGTTTTGGCCGGGCATTCATCCCCGTAGCTATTTACCCGACGTTCGCGCGGCCCATAGCATCGACCCTGATCACTCGATGCGAGGAGGGGAACGATGTCGCTGATGACCACCGCCGCCCGGTGGCGCGTGCCGGCGCTGCTCACGACCGCTGTCGTCGCCGGGGCGATGCTCGGCGTGCAGCCCGCGCAGGCCGCCCGGCCGGGCTTCCGGATGCCGTTCCTGTGCGGGCAGACCTGGCAGGGCAACAACTGGAACGGGCACAGCCCCGCCCACGCCATCGACTGGAACCACTACGACGCCAACGGCAGTCCCGACGACCTCAACCGCCGGACGGTCGCCAGTGCCGCCGGCACCGTCCTGGAGTCGTACTACTCCACCACCTCCGGCTACGGGAACACCATCGTCATCGGGCACGGCGACGGCTGGCGCACCCGGTACGCCCACCTCAACTCGCGTGCGGTGGCCAAGGGCGACACCGTGAAGCGCGGCGACGTCATCGGCCGGGTCGGCGCGACGTCGGCGAAGTACGACCTCAGCCCGCACCTGCACTACGAGCAGATCCACGACGGCAGCGTCGTCGTGGCGGTCGTCCAGGGCGTCACCTGGTCCGACGGGCTCAAGCGCAACCAGACCAGCACCAACGGCTGCTGACCCCGGGAAACCCGCCGACCGGGATGAAACCCGATCTGCAAGACGTGATTTACGGAGCGCCAATGGGTAGAGTGGCGCGGTGCGCAGCGGAGTGCAGGCTCAGGTCCCGGTCCTGAACGTCGGTGACGTCGACGCGGCCGGCCGGTTCTACGCCCTGTTCGGCTACACCGGGCAGCGCGGCGAGGACGGCCGGTCGCGCCTGCGCTGCGGCGACCTGACCCTGCTGATCTTTGAGGCCAGCCCGGTCCCGGCCGCGCTGTACCTCTACGTCGACGACGTCGCCGCGACCGCCGAACGCCTCGTCGCAGCCGGCCATCCGGTCGACCACCTTCCCGGCGGTGAGTGCCGCACCGTCGACCCGGACGGCAACACGATCCTGTTCACCCGGTCGTCGTCCCTGCCCGTCCCGGCCCCGCAGGCAGCGGACGGGCGGCCCTCGCAGGTCCGGCGGGCCGCCCAGGTCGCCGCGCGGCGCGACGGTGCTCCCGGGTACTGCCAGATCGGCGGGCCGCGCGGCGAGCCCTGCGCCGAGCCGGCCGAGGTCAAGCTCGCCGACTCGTGGGGCGACACGGTGTGGGGCTGCCTGACCCATGCCGACGAGGCGCTCGTCAACGCGCGCGGCGCGTTCCTGGCCACCGAGGACAGCACCGGCATCGCCGCGTACCTGGCCGCCCGGCAGACCCGTCCCGAGACGGCCGCCGTCCCGGCCTGACCCGCCCGGCTCAGACCCGGGGCGGCTCCGGCTCGCCAGGGCGGGGCCGCTGCCCCGGGGCCG